>CAMBWJ010000029.1 GCA_945871545.1 uncultured Clostridia bacterium
CCGTCACCAACCCGGAGCGCACCATCATCTCCATCAAGCGCCACATGGGCACCGATTATAAAGTGAAGATCGACGACAAGGGCTACACCGCCCCCGAGATCAGCGCAATGATCCTGCAGAAGCTGAAGGCCGATGCAGAGAGCTATCTGGGCGAGACCGTGACCGAGGCCGTCATCACCGTTCCGGCATACTTCTCCGACTCCCAGCGTCAGGCCACCAAGGACGCGGGCCGCATCGCCGGTCTGGAAGTCAAGCGCATCATCAACGAGCCCACTGCGGCTGCGCTGGCCTACGGCCTGGACAAGGGCGACGCGCACAAGATCCTGGTCTACGACCTGGGCGGCGGCACCTTCGACGTGTCCCTGATGGAGGTCGGCGACGGCATCTTCGAGGTTCTGGCCACCGGCGGCGACACCCACCTGGGCGGCGACGACTTCGACCAGCGCCTGATTGACTACATCGCGGACGAGTTCAAGAAGGAGAACAACATCGACCTGCGCCAGGACCGCATGGCCCTGCAGCGCCTGAAGGAGGCCGCTGAGAAGGCCAAGATCGAGCTGTCCGGCCTGATGAGCGTCAACGTCAACCTGCCCTTCATCACTGCGGATGCCACCGGCCCGAAGCACCTGGACGTGACCATCACCCGCGCGAAGTTCAACGAGCTGACCGCAGACCTGGTCGACAAGACCATCGGCCCGATGAACCAGGCCATGCGCGACGCAGGCGTGACCGCCAGCGAGATCGACAAGGTCATCCTGGTCGGCGGCTCCACCCGCATCCCGGCGGTGCAGGAGGCCGTGCAGCGCATCACCGGCAAGGAGCCCTACAAGGGAATCAATCCCGATGAGTGCGTGGCGGTCGGCGCAGCCATTCAGGGCGGCGTGCTCGGCGGCGACGTGAAGGACATCGTGCTGCTGGACGTGACCCCCCTGTCCCTGGGCATTGAGACCCTGGGCGGCGTGTTCACCCGCCTGATCGAGCGCAACACCACCATCCCGGTCAAGCAGACCCAGGTGTTCTCCACTGCGGCCGACGGTCAGACCTCCGTTGACGTCCACGTGCTGCAGGGCGAACGCGAGATGGCTGCCTACAACAAGACCCTGGGCCGCTTCCAGCTGACCGGCATCGCTCCGGCGCCGCGCGGCGTGCCGCAGATCGAGGTCACCTTCGACATCGACGCCAACGGCATCGTGCACGTATCCGCTAAGGATCTGGGCACCGGCAAGGAGCAGTCCATCGCCATCACCGCTTCCTCCAACATGAGCGAGGAGGAGATCAAGAAGGCCGTGGACGAGGCCGAGAAGTACGCCGCCGAGGACAAGGCCAACAAGGAGAAGATCGAGACCCTGAACCAGGCCGACAGCCTGATCTATCAGACCGAGAAGACCATCAAGGAGCTCGCCGACAAGATGGATCCCGCCGATAAGGCCATGCTGGAGAGCGAGATCGAGGCCTTCAAGAAGGTGCGCGAGACCGGCGACGCGGATCAGATCAAGCCCGCCATGGAGGAGTTCTCCAAGAAGACCTACGACGTGTTCGGCAAGATCTACCAGGCCCAGGCTGCCCAGCAGCAGGCCGGCGATCCCAATGCCAACGGCGGCGCGAACGTCAACGACGACGGCACTGTGGACGCGGAGTTCACCGAATAAAGCTTTCGCCTGTAAACCGATGGGGCAGGGTGCGACCCTGCCCTTCGGCCGTAACGGGCCATCGATGGGTATATTGTAAACGAGAAGAAGGGTGACATATGGCTAAAAGAGACTATTATGAGGTTCTGGGCGTAGACAAGAATGCGGACGACGCTGCGATCAAAAAGGCGTACCGCACCCTCGCCAAGAAGAACCATCCCGATGTCAACCCGGGCGACAAGGAAGCGGAGGAACGCTTCAAGGAGATCAACGAGGCCTATCAGGTGCTGTCCAACCCGCAGAAGCGCGCGCAGTACGACCAGTTCGGCCACGACGGCCCCCAGGGCTTCGGCGGCGGCGGTTACAGCGACTTCAGCGGTGGCTTCGGTGGCGGCGGTTTTGGCGGCTTCGAGGACATCTTCTCCAGCTTCTTCGGCGGCGGCATGGGCGGTTCCCAGCGCAACGGCCCGGTTCCGGGCGACGATCTGCGCTATGACCTGACCATCACCCTGGAGGAGGCGGCCTTCGGCTGCGAGAAGGAGATCAATCTGGTGCGGGATGAGGAGTGCCCCGAGTGTCACGGCAGCGGCGCGAAGCCCGGAAGCAAGGTGGACACCTGCTCCGTCTGCAACGGCACGGGTCAGGAGCGCGTGGTGCAGAACACCCCCTTCGGGCGCATTCAGAACGTGCGCACCTGTTCCAAGTGCCGGGGCAGCGGCAAGATCATCACCGAGCCCTGCCAGAAGTGCCACGGTCGCGGCAAGGTGCGCGTCAGCAAGCGCAAGACCGTGAAGGTGCCGGCGGGCATCGGCGACGGACAGGTGCTGACCATCCGTGGGCAGGGCGGTCTGGGCGAGCGCGGCGGCCCTGCGGGCGATCTGATGATCGTCATCAGCGTCAAGAAGCACAAGCTGTTTAAGCGCGAGGGCGACAACCTCTACATCGAGCTGCCCCTCACCTTCACCCAGGCGGCGCTGGGCGCGGAGCTGGATGTGCCCACGCTGAGGAAGCCGGTGAAGTATACCTTCCCGGAGGGCACGCAGCCCGGCCAGGTGTTCTGCCTCAGGGGCGAGGGCACGAACCACCTGCGGGGCAACGGTCGCGGCGATCTGTACGTCACGGCGGTGGTGGAGATTCCGCGCAAGCTGACGGAGAAGCAGAAGGAGCTGCTGCGCCAGTTCGACGGCACGGTGTCCGGCAACCAGTACGAAAAGAAGAAGAGCTTCTTCGACCGCGTGAAGGACGCCTTTTCCTGATCGCGGGCCATGATCGGGTTGATTTTATCCGGCCAAAATATTATAATGGGTGCAGCGGAGGATTTCTTTCGCTGCATTTGTGTGTAATGAGGTACGAAATAGATGGATTGGATGGAAATTACGGTGCTCACCACCACCGCGGGCGCGGATCTGGTCTCCCAGATTCTGATGGACGCGGGCAGCAGCGGCACCATGATCGAGGATAAGAACGACGTGGCGGCGAACCAGCGCCCCGAGGGCCAGTGGGACATCATCGACGAGGCCATCGCCCAGCGCATCGGCGACGACGTGAAGGTCACCGGCTACTACGAGGTGGACGCAACGCTGAACGACCGCGTGCGCATGATCGAGGCGGAGATCCGCCGGGTGAAGGGCCTGGAGCTGGGCTTCGATGCGGGTAAGCTGGAGATTCTCCAGCAGACCTTCGCCGAGGAGGACTGGGCGGAGAACTGGAAGAAATCCTTCAAGCCCCTGCGACTGGGCAAGCACATGCGCATCAAGCCCGGCTGGTGCGATTGCGCCGTTGAACCGGGCGACAAGGTGATCGAGATCGATCCCGGCATGGCCTTCGGCACCGGCACTCACGAAACCACCGGCATGTGTGTGGAGCTGGTGGAGAAGTACGTGCAACCCGGCACAACCGCCATCGACGTGGGCACCGGCACCGGCATCCTGGCCATCGCTGCGGCCCACATGGGTGCGAAGGACGTGCTGGCCATCGACATCGACCGCGTGGCCGTGCGCGTCGCCGCCGAGAACGTGCGCATCAACGGCTTCGAGGACACGATTCGCTGCGTGGCGGGCGACCTGCTGGAGAACGTGGACGAGCAGGCGGACGTGGTCATCGCCAACATCATTGCCGACGTCATCATCCTGATGGCGCAGCCCGTGCGTACGCACATCGCGGACGGCGGCAAGTTCATTTGCTCCGGCATCTCCTCCGAGAGAAAGCAGGACGTGCTGGACGCGCTGAATGCGGCGGGCTACACCGTGCTTGACGTGCTGGAGCGCGGCGGCTGGTGCGCCATCGCCTGCGACAAATGAATTCGTTTTACATTGAGGGCCGCGGCGAGGTCGGCTCGGTCGTGCAGTTGAAGCCCGAAGACGCGCGGCACTGCGCGCAGGTGCTGCGCATGGAGCGCGGCGAGGAATTCTACGCCGTCGGCGAGGGCGGTAGCCGCTTTCTGGCAGAGCTGTGCGAGGTCGCGAAGGAGGGCTGCACCGCGCTGCTGCGGGAGGAAATCTCCGACAACGAGGCTGAACTGCGCGTCACCGTCTATCAGGGTCTGCCCAAGGCGGACAAGCTGGAGCTGGTCGTGCAGAAGCTGACGGAACTGGGCGCGGCGCGGCTGGTTCCGGTGAAGATGGAGCGCTGTGTTGTCAAGCTCAACGACAAGGACGCGCAGAAGAAGCAGGAGCGCCTGCAGAAGATCGCCCGGGAGGCCGCGAAGCAGTGCAAGCGCGGCGGCTGTCTGGAGGTGGCCGCGCCGCAGACGTGGAAGCAGCTGCGCGAGGCCATGGCGGCGCACGATCTCTTGCTGGTTCCCTGGGAGGACGCGCAGGGCTTCGGCATGAAGACCGCCTGTGAAGCCTTCCCGGAGGCGCGGGATATCGGAATCGTCATTGGCCCGGAGGGCGGCATGAGCGAAAACGAGGTGCGCGCGCTGGAGGAGCTGGGCGCGAAGCAAATCACGCTGGGGCCGCGCATCCTGCGCACGGAGACCGCCGCAATCGCCGCCGCAACCATGGCAATGCTCCTTTGGGGGGACATCGGATGAGAACAATCGCTGTGCAGACGCTGGGCTGCAAGGTCAATCAATACGACACCGAGGCCATGCTGGAGTCCTTCGAGCGCGCGGGCTATGCCGCCGTTTCGATGAAGGACGAGGCGGACGTGTACCTCGTCAACACCTGCACCGTCACCGGAACCGGCGACCAGAAGTCGGAGAAGCTGATCCGGCGCATCGCGCGGCTGCATCCGGGCAGCGCCATCGTGGTGGCAGGCTGTCTGGCCCAGCGCAACGCGGAGGAGCTGCTTCAGATGGACGGCGTGCGCGTGGTGATCGGCGTGCAGCAGCGCGCCCGCGTGGTGGAACTGACGGAGCAGGCCGTTTCTCAGGACACGCGCATCAATGCTGTGCTGCCGCTCAAGGGCGCGGACTTTGAACCGCTGTCCGTATCCCGGCACGAGGGCAAGACACGCGCCACCATGAAGATTCAGGAGGGCTGCGACCGCTACTGCACCTACTGCATCATCCCCAGCGTGCGGGGGCCTGTGCGCTCGATGCCGCTGTGCGAGGTGCGCGCAGAGGCGCAGCGGCTTGCGGACGCGGGCTATCGGGAGATCGTGGTCACGGGCATCCACCTGGCCAGCTACGGCCGTGGCAGCGAGGACACGCTGCTGGACGCCATCCGCGCGGTGCACGACACGCCCGGCGTGGCGCGGGTGCGGCTTGGCTCGCTGGAGCCCAAGGTGGTGGACGAGGACTTCGCCCGGAGCCTTTCCGTGATGCCGGGTCTGATGCGCCAGTTCCACCTGTCCATGCAGTCGGGCAGCGATACGGTGCTCAAGCGCATGCACCGGCGCTACACTTCGGAGGAATACTACGCCGCCTGCGAGACGCTGCGCCGCTTCATGCCGGATTGCGCCATCACCACCGACGTGATCGCGGGCTTCCCCGAGGAGACGGAGGCGGAATTTGCCGAGACGCTGGCCTTCGTGGAGAAGGTGGGCTTCGCGCGCATCCACGCCTTTCCCTATTCCCGGAGGTCGGGAACCCTGGCCGACCGCATGCCGGATCAGGTGGACGAGGGAAAAAAGCACAAACGCACAAATCAATTGATCGAACTTGGCAACAAACTGGAGGAAAATTTCGTCAAAGGATTGATTGGCAGCGTGCAGTCCGTGCTCTTCGAGCAGGCGGCGGAGGATGGCCTTGCCGAGGGCTATACGGGCCAGTATGTGCGCGTGCGCGCGCAGGCGCAGCCGAACAGCATCCATGACGTGCGCATCGTTCGCACTGAGGGCGCGCTGGCGTTCGGTGAGATTGTGGAATAACAAACGGGAGGTGAAATGAGAAAATGGACTGCCTGTTTTGCAAAATCATCGCGGGGGAAATTCCCTGCACGAAGGTATATGAGGACGAGAAGGTGTTTGCCTTCCGGGACATCAATCCGCAGGCTCCGGTGCATGTTCTGATCGTGCCGAAGAAGCACATGCGAAACGTCCTGGAGTGCGACGCGGAGACCGCTGCGGCGCTGACCGAGGCCGTGGGCAGGATCGCCCGTCAGGAGGGCGTGGACGAGAGCGGCTTCCGCATTCTGTCCAACTGTGGAAAGAACGGCTGTCAGTCGGTGGAGCACCTGCATGTGCACCTGCTGGGCGGCACCCAGCTTTCGGAAAAAATGGGCTAATGGGGTCGAAGGCATTTCCAAAGTCTTAAGAATTGTGAAATTCTTGAAACTTACGGCGGAATTGCTTGACGGTACATACATTATGCGCTATAATATCCTTTGTGGCGCACCCCATGCTACATTGGCGTATGCCAGTCTAAACGCGAGGGGAGGGAAAACACATGTCCGAGGTACGGATTCGCGAAAATGAATCATTGGAAAGCGCACTGCGTCGTTTCAAGCGTAAGACCGCTCGTGATGGCATCCTGGCGGAAGCCCGCAAGCGTGAGCATTACGAGAAGCCCAGCGTGAAGCGTAAAAAGAAGGCTGAGGCCGCACGCAAGCGTAAATATTGATCCCAATGAAGCCCCCTTTGAATGCCAAAGGGGGCTTGATTCGTTGGGGGCTTGATTCGTTGTCTTTCACAGCGCATATCTTTCAGAACCGTTCAATTGAATTGTCGCGTTTTTCCTGGGATAGATGTTTCGTCGAACTGCCAATCGCATAGGTTTTTGAAGCGGTTTCTGTTCCCATCGACCGGTTTTTTGGCTTTGTTTCGCAGGTCTTGCTGCAATATGCGGGGAATTTCCGCCGCATGCTCTGCCTGTACGCATGTTTTTGAATCTGTGACATAGAATATTGTGGGTGAATAATGAAATATTGCATGCTTTTGTGGCCGCATGCGAATGTGCGGTACCAAAATGAGACGCTGAAGCTGGCCCAGAGCGAGCTGCGGCTGATGCTGGATGTGTTTGCGCCGGACGCGCGGATTTCGCCCTACGACGCGCTGAATCTTCCGGCGCTGAAGATCGACGTGCCCTGCGAAATGGACGCGCAGCTGCTGCGGGCCGTGCGCGGGCATTCGCTGCTGTACGCGCTGATGGAGCTGCGCGGCGACGGCGCGCTACTGCCCGTCTGCGGGCGCGAGGAGGCCTATGTGGGCGGCGACCTGCCGGGAATTCTGAAGTACAAGGGCAAGACAAACGAGCTGTTTTTGCAGCTGCTGGTGAATGTCGCGCTGTACTCCGGCGGCTATGCGCACAAGGGGGACGGGCGTCTGGAGCTGCTGGATCCCATGTGCGGGCGCGGCACCACGCTGTTCGTGGGCGCGAACCGTGGCTGGAACACCACCGGCACGGATCTGGACAAGAACGATCTCTCCGAGGCGGAAAAATTCCTGAAGCGCTACTTTGAATATCACCGCATGAAGCACGATTTCAAGCGCGAGGCGCGCACGGTTCCTGGCGGAAAGAGCGTGCCCGTGAGCTGCTTCAGCTTTGCCGATGCGCCGGAGCGCTTCAAGGCGGGGGAGATAAGCACGCTGCGGCTGGCCAACGCCGATGCCACGCGCACGCGGGAGATCTTCGGCAGGGAGAAGTTTCATATGATCGTCTGCGACCTGCCCTACGGCGTGCAGCATGCGTCCCTGGGCGGCAGCCCGGAGAAGCTGCTGGCGCGTGCGCTGCCCGGCTGGTGCGCGGCGCTGAAGAAGGGCGGCACGGTGGCCGTCTCCTTCAACGCGCAGACGCTCCGGCGGGAAAAGGTGCTGCATCTGATGGAGGAGGCGGGGCTGGAGCCGAAGCGCGGCGGCGCATACGAGGACTTCAGTCACTGGGTCGAACAGGCGGTCACCCGCGATGTCGCGGTGGCGCGCCGCGTGAAGTAAGACGGGAGGTTTCGCATGGATTATCGTTCGCTTCATATGAAGACGGTTGCGGATCTCAGACAGATCGCGAAGGACATCGAATTGAAAATTCCGGCGCGGACGAGCAAGGCCGTGCTGGTGGAGATGATCCTGGAGCGCCAGGCCGCAAAGGCGGCGGAGCAGGCAAAGGCTGCGCCCGCACAGCCCAATCCGGCCAGGGAAGCTGCACCCGCGCAGCCGGAACCGGCAAAGGAGGCTGCGCAGGAGGCTCCGGCGGAGGTCAAGCCGAAGCGGGGCAGGCCAAAGGCCGCGCAGGGCGAAAAGGCCCGAAGCGAGAAGCCCGCGCGGGGACGCAAGCGCGCAGACGCTGCGGAGGAAGCCCCGAAGCCCGTGGAGCGTGAAAAATCTGCGCGGGGACGCAAGCGCACAGATGCAGCAGAGGCCCCGAAGCCCGACGAAGCTGCACAGAAGCAGGAGCAAAAGCCCGAAATCGCGGTTCAGAGGGAGCGCGTCGAGGTTCCTGCGGCGAGTGCGCCTGCAAACGATGCGGCAGAAACTACGGAATCTCAGCCGAAGCAGGAGCGCGCGGAAGCCGTTGCTGCGGAGGTGAAGCCCGCCGCTGCGGAGGCCGCATCGCCCGCACCTGCGCAGGACGTACGCACGAGCTATGCGCGTCCGATGAGCACCCAGCAGCGCATGGGCGCGCGGGCGCAGACCGGGCCGGGCAACTACCGCCCGAACCAGCGCCCGATGGGCCCGGCGAACCGTCCGGGCAACCGCTACGAGGGCGCGAACCCCCGTCCGCAGCGCAGCTACGACGCGCCGCAGGGGAACTATCGCCGTCCGGGCAGCTTTGCGGAGGAGAGCAAGCCGCGCTACCGCAAGCCGGGGCCGGAGGCTGCAAATCCCAATCAACGCTATTCGCAGGGCGCGGAGGGCGCACAGAGCTTTCCGGCGCAGCCTCCCGTGCGGCAGGAGGACGCGGTGCAGGAGCTCAATCCGCCCGTGCGCCCCGCTGTTCCGGCGACCGTGCAGACTCCGGCGGCAAACGAGCTGAACCCCGCCGTGCCCGAGCTGCTGTCCAGCGGCGAGTGCGGCGACGGCGCGGGCATTCTGGAGATCCATCCCGAGGGCTACGGCTTTCTGCGCGTGGACAACTACCTGCCCGGCAACCGGGACGTGTACGTATCCGCGGCGCAGATTCGCCGCTTCAACCTGCGCACCGGCGATTACGTGGTGGGCAAGACCCGCGCCCAGCAGCTGGGCGACCGCTCCGTGGGCCTGATCTACATCAGCGAGGTCAACGGCCAGACGCCGGACATGGCGCGCCATCGCAGGCCCTTTGATTCCCTGGTTCCGGTGTACCCCGACGAGCGGCTGCGGCTGGAGCGCCCCGAGGGCAAGGACATCTCGCTGCGGCTGATCGACATGATCGCGCCCATCGGCAAGGGCCAGCGCGGCATGATCGTCTCCCAGCCCAAGGCCGGCAAGACCACGCTTTTGAAGAAGGTTGCCAACGCCATTGTCGCCAACAATCCCGAGGTTCACCTGATCGTGCTGCTGATCGACGAGCGCCCGGAGGAAGTGACCGACATGAAGCGCTCCATCCAGGGCGAGGTGGTGTACTCCACCTTCGACGAGGCCCCGGAGAACCACACCCGGGTCTCTGAGATGGTGCTGGAGCGCGCCCAGCGTCTGGTGGAGCTGGGGAAGGACGTGGTGGTGCTGCTGGATTCCATCACCCGTCTGGCCCGGGCCTACAACCTGGTCATTCCGCCCACGGGGCGCTCGCTCTCCGGCGGTCTGGATCCGGGGGCGCTGTTCAAGCCGAAGCGCTTCTTCGGCGCAGCGCGCAACATCGAAAACGGCGGCAGCCTGACCATCATCGCCACGGCGCTGGTGGACACCGGAAGCCGCATGGACGACATCATCTTCGAGGAGTTCAAGGGCACCGGCAACATGGAGCTGCACCTGGACCGCAGCCTGTCCGACCGGCGCATCTTCCCGGCCATCGATCTGTACAAGTCCGGCACCCGCCGCGAGGAGCTGCTGATGGACAAGGAGGAGCTGGACGGCGTGTATCAGGTGCGCCGCATGCTGTCCAAGGGCAGTCCCCAGGAGGCTGCGGAGCAGCTGATTTCGCTGATGGAAAAGACGGCCACCAACCGGGAATTCTTTCAGAAGTTCAAGGGCTGGATGAGCGCCTGCGAAAAGGACGGCTTCACCATGCGATAAATGGATGTGCGGCGGAGGTTTTCTCCGCCGCCTCTGTGTTTTGGGAAATGGCAAAAAAGGTCGAGCGTGGGAATGGCGCTTCCTGTAAAATGGAATCGTTCGGAGGGGAGAGCATGAAGGAACAGATACTGGCGGTGCAGCGCATGCAGGACTACATCGAGGCGCATCTGGAGGAAGAGATCACGCCGGCCGATCTCGCCGGAGCGTCGATGTTTTCGCCCTGGCATTCCTATCGACTGTTCAAACAGTACACCGGCTGCACGCCGTCGGAGTACCTGCGCAGGCTGCGGCTGTCGAAATCGGCGCTGGAGCTGAAGCGCGGCGCGCTGCGGGTGACCGACGCGGCCTATGCACTGGGCTTCGGCAGCGTGGACGGCTACCAGCGCGCCTTCCTGAAGGAATTCGGCTGCAATCCGGGGGCCTATGCCCGAAAGCCGGTGCCGATTCCGCTGTTCATCCCCTACGGCGTAAAATTCCGCGAATTGAGAAGGGAAGCGATTGATTTGGAGAATTTGCAGAGCGTTTTTGTACAGATGACGGTGCGCCCGGCGCGCAAGGCGCTGATCCGACGGGGCACGAAGGCCGAGGACTACTTCTCCTACTGCGGCGAGGTGGGCTGCGACCTGTGGGGGCTGCTGACGAGCATGGATTCCATCTGCGGCGAGCCGGTGGGCATGTGGCTGGACGCGGCGCATCGCACGCCGGGCACGTCGGTCTACGTGCAGGGCGTGGAGGTCGCGCCGGACTACGCCGGGGAGGTGCCGGAGGGCTTCGATGTCATCGAGCTGCCCGAGGCGAAGTACCTGATGTTTCAGGGCGAGCCCTTCCGGGAGGAGGACTACTGTGCGGCCATCGAGGCGGTGCGCCGGGCGATGGACAGGTACGACCCTTCGATCATCGGATGCAGCTGGGACGATGCGAACCCCCGCATCCAGCCCGAGCCGAAGGGTGCGCGCGGCTACATCGAGCTGCGGGCGGTAAAGTGACAAAAATAGAGTCAGTATCGCATAACCGTAGGGAGGGGTGCCTTCACCCCGCCGGCGGCGAGGCGCCGCAGCCACATGCCTGTCGGCGACAGGCTGGGCCTGTAGCCGGTTGCCTGTCGGCGTTTGAATCGAACGCATCCCTGCCCCGG
>CAMBWJ010000030.1 GCA_945871545.1 uncultured Clostridia bacterium
AGATGTCCCAGCCAATGGGCTTGGTGCCGCCGGCGATATAGGCGTTGGTCTGGGCGCGCAGGCTACCGCTGCGGCCAATGAAGGCGTGCAGGCGGTACATGGGCTGCTGGGACATGGGTTTCCAGGTCGGGCGTCCCTCGGCGTTGATTGAGGCGATGGCCTCGAGGATTTCAGTGGGGCAGGACTTGCCGTGCTCGGGTTGGTAGAGGGCTTCCGTTTCGCCGCGCACCTGTCTGCACATGGCGTCCGGGTCGATGATCAGCGCAGACAGCCAGTAGTTGGGCTCCGTGCCCTCGGTGATCGGGTTCATCTGCACCGGCAGGCCCTTCAGGCCCTCGGCGTAAAGCTGATAGATCCGCTTCTTGGCGGCGATGTGCTCCTCCAGGTAGGCGTACTGGCCGCGCACCACGCCCGCGATGACGTTGCTCATGCGGTAGTTGTAGCCAACCTCCTCGTGCTGGGACCAGGCCGCGTTCTCGCGCGCCTGGGTGCTCCACTTGCGGGCTTTGTTTGCGTCCTCAATCGAGTTGGTCAGCAGGCAGCCGCCGGAGGAGCCGGTGATGATCTTGTTTCCGTTGTAGCTGACGGCGCTGTAATTGCCGAAGCTGCCGCACTGCCTGCCGTCGATGGTCGCGCCCATGGCCTCCGCTGCGTCCTCAATCAGCAGCGCACCGTGGTTCTCGCAGATGCGCTTGATCTCGTCCATGCGTCCGGGGAAGCCGTACAGCTCCGCAGAGACCACCAGCTTCACGTCCGGGTACAGCTCAAACGCCTTCTCCAGCGCCACCGGGTCCATGTTCCAGCTCTCTTCTTCCGTGTCGATGAACACCGGAATGCCACCCTCGTACACCACCGGATTCAGGGTCGCGTCGAAGGTCATGTCCGAGCAGAAGACCCGCCTGCCCTCCAGTGCGCCGTGGCTGATCGCAGGCTTGCCGTACAGCCGTTCCCCGGCGAGCTTGACGCACAGGTGCAGCGCCGCCGTGCAGCTGGAGAGACCCACGGCATACCTCATCCCGGCCTTTTCCGCCGCAATGCGCTCCACCTCGTTGATATTTGCACCGACGGTGGACATCCAGTTGGTCTCGTAGGCCTCGGTGACATATTTTAGTTCCTCGCCGTGCATGGTGGGCGATGCCAGCCACACCTTGCTTGCAAACGGTTCTATCTTTCCCTTGCCTGTGAACATGTACCTTTATCTCCTCAACATCTTCCGTACCTGCTGTTCCGGCACGATCTATCGGATGCAATCCTCAGCCGGGATTGCTGTATTTTTGCCTTACATGGTTGGTTTTGGCCTGCATCCTCTGCATCGGCTGCATATGCATGGGTTTCCGGATCGGTAATCCCAGGCGATGATGCGGGACGGGCCTTCATGGCCTGGCGCACGGAATCCGGGGACAGACCGGCGAGGACGAACAGAGCTTCTCTTCAGATTACCGGAGCCTATTTCCCTGTGCAGCAAACCGCTCCCGAGCCCCTCACCTTTCGCAACGAAATCTGTGCAGTCAGGTTTTCGCGCGCAGGCAGCTCATACCGCAACATCGCGACCGTCTTCATCCTCATCTACATCCCGATTGATCTCCTCGGGCCGGAAATATGTAGGCACAACCTGCCGCAGTGCTTCGCGGGCGAGCTCGTCGTCGCCCGTATCGCAGGCGTTCTGAAGAATCTCCAGCTTCTTCTCGATCTCCGTCCAGCCCAGTGGCTTGTCGAATTCGACGAAGATCAGGTCGTTGTCCGTCTTGCCCAGCTCCTCCGAGCGCACCAGCAGCTCCTCATAGAGCTTCTCGCCCGGCCGCAGCCCGGTTTCGACGATCTCGATGTCCTGTACGCCGGAGAGGCGGATCATGCTCTCCGCCAGATCCAGGATCTTGACCGGATGGCCCATGTCCAGCACGAACAGCTCTCCGTTCTTCGCCATCGAGCCGGAGGTCAGCACCAGCTGACTCGCCTCAGGAATGGTCATGAAGTAGCGGATGATGCGCTTGTCCGTAATTGTCACCGGCCCGCCGTTGGCAATCTGCCGCTTGAACAGCGGAATGACCGAGCCGGCAGAGCCCAGAACGTTGCCAAAGCGCGTGGCGCTGTACTTTGCCGTTCCGAAGGTGCTGGCGCTCTGCACGATCATCTCGCACATGCGCTTGGTCGCGCCCATGACGTTCGTCGGGTTCACGGCCTTGTCCGTGGAAACCATCATGAAGCGCTCCACGGCGTATTTTTCGCTCAGCAGAACCAGGTTCCTGGTTCCGAAGACGTTGTTGCAGATGGCCTCGACGCAGTTGTCCTCCATCAGCGGCACGTGCTTGTGCGCGGCAGCATTGATGATGATCTGCGGATGGTACTTCCGGAATACCCGCTCCATCCCCTTCATGTTGGTGATCGAGCAGATTTCGATCCGCAGGTCCAGCCGGTCGCCGTAGATCATCTTCAGCTCCTGCTGCACATCGTAGGCGCCGTTTTCGTAAATGTCGAGGATGACGATCTGCCGGGGATTCATCTTTGCCAGCTGTCTGCACAGCTCCGAGCCGATGGAACCGCCTCCGCCGGTGATCAGGATGCTCTTGCCCCGGTAATATGCCTTCGTCCTCTCGTCCATCACGACGTGCGCCTTGCGGAACAGCAGCTCCTCGATGTCAAACTCGCGCATGAGGCGCTTGCCGCCTGCGGACTGCATGATCGGATAATCGTACACCTTGATCTTGCAGCCCAGCTGCTTGTAGCGCTCGTACAGCGCCTGCTTTTTCGCCGCATCCGCGGAGGGGATCGCAAACACGATCTCCTGCACCTCCATCGCGCGCAGCTTGGTGAACACGTTTTCATCGTCCCGGAACACCGGAATGCCCTGGATCTCTCTCCCGACCTTTTCCCTGCTAATGTCCACGAAGCAGCGCGGCATGTACACCGCCGCGGGGTTGTTGGACAATTCCTCGGCAAGACTCACGCCCACGCGGCCTGCGCCGATGATGGCGACCTTGATCTGTTGGCCGTCGATCTTGCGGTGGGCGTCGTAGCCCGAGACCAGGCGCAGAGCCCACAGCATCAGCCGGCCCATCCTCGATTCCTCGTTGCCGCACTTGTAGGCGTAGCGGTAGAGCATGCGAATGGCCAGCGCGCCCAGCAGGTTCAGTGAGCAGATGGAGAGCATCCGAAGAAAGGTGATCTGACAGGAGAACGAAAGGAGCTTGCCGGACGCATAATATATGCAGAATGCGACGGCGTCCGTCAGCAGCAACCGGATATAACACTGGATCCCTCCATAGCGCCAGATCTGTCGATAGACCTCGCCGATCAGGCGGCTGCCGAAGATGCATACCAGGGCCAACGTCGTCTGCACCAGCACCACGTCCGTACCGAACGAGTCTCCCCCGGTGTCCGCCACCAGCAGCAGCAGAATCACAGCTGCGAATATGATGATGTCATACGCCATCAGCGGCCAGCGGTTTCTTCGGACATTGTCCAGCCAGCCAGGTCTGTGCCGCCTCTTTCGTTTCTTTGCCATTTCTTACCACTCTTTCGTTTGATGAAAACCCTTTTCAGCTGAAACCCGCAGCGTCACGCCCTTCCGTTTCCAGGCCCGACGCACAAAAATCGGCAAATGGAATGTCCGAGCCCATATTGCCCCGCGCATGTCACATCGCCGATTCAGAAAAGCCTATAAAGCTGTGATTGTTGAATGCGGCGCTGCGGGGCAGGCTCATTCCATACTGACCATTCCGGCCAGGAATCCGTCCTTCTTCCGGATCAGATCCTCGATTGTTCCCTGTTCGACGACCCTTCCGTCCTCCAGCACGATGGCCTGATCCGCCGTACGGATCGTCGCCAACCGGTGCGCGATGACGATCACCGCAATGTCGCGTCCCATGGACTGGATGACCTCCCGGAAGGCGCTTTCGCTCTCGTAGTCCAGCGCGCTGGTGGCCTCGTCCAGGATGATCAGCCTGGGCTTGCCGATCAGCACTCTTGCCAGTACGATGCGCTGCCGTTCGCCACCGGACAGCCGAATGCCTCGGTCGCCCAGTGTCGTATCCAGTCCGTTGGGCATCTCGCGAACGAAATCCCAGGCCATCACGGTCTTGAGTGCGGCGATCAGCTCCTCCTCCGTGGCCTCCGGATGGAAGCGCAGCAGGTTCTCGCGCACGGAGGTGTTCAGGATGATGGGATCCTGGGGAACGTAGCCCACCTGCCGCCGCCAGGCGCGGATGTTCTCCGGCGACAGCGCCACGCCGTCCACCGCAATCCGTCCCTCGGCAGGCTGAAGGAAGCCCAGCAGCAGATTGACCGTCGTGGTCTTGCCCGAGCCGTTGCGCCCGAGCAGCGCGGTCACGCTGCCGCTTTCGATGGTGAAATCCACGTGGCGCAGCGTCTCCTCCTCCGCATCGTGGTAGGCGAAGGAGACGTCCTCGAAGTGGAAGCTGCGCCAGCGGTCGAAGGCATTCTCGTCCGCCTCCGTTGCGCGGGACTGCTCCGGCTTTGCGCGCATGGTCTCGATCTCCGCGCTGAGCTTCTCATACGCGGGCACGCAGCTGTAGATTCCCTGCACCTGACCCTGCAGGCCTGAGAACACCGGCCACAGGCGCGCAAAAATATAGACCAGCACAACCAGCCGGTCGGTGGAGACGTGCAGCACCAGCGTGGAGAGCAGGTACACGCCCGCGATGATGCACGCCGCAGCCATCGAATACACCACCTGCGGCACGGAGCACATCCGCACGTACTTCAGCCGCGTCCTGACGAATTCCGAGCTGGTGCGGTAGAAGCGCGCGGCATGCTCGCGCTCGACGCCATAGGCCCGAAGCTCCTTCACGCTGCCGATCTGGTTTTCCAGCTCCGAATAGAACTCGCGGCTGATGCGGATCATCTCGTCGCCGTAGGAGCGGGACTTCTTCCGCAGCGGCAGAAAGATGCCCATCATGCCGCAGCCCAGCACACAGATGCACAGGGTCATCGGCACGTTCAGCCATAGCGCAATGCAGAGCTGAATCGCCGCCGAAACCAGCGAGGAGATCAGATGGATGATCGAATCGATGCCGTGGCTGACCTGATTGCACTGTGAGACGAACAGGTTGATGGCGTCCGTGCTCTTGCGCGAAGCCAGGGTCTCCCAGCTGGCGGCGAACATCGCGTCGTACAGCTCGGTGCGCAGCCGCAGGCTGGTGTTCTCCGTGAATTCCGTCTCACGGATGCTCAGCATGCGGTTGACCAGCGCCTTGACCATCACCAGCAGGATGTAAACGCCCAGCATCAGGGCCACCTGCCCGGCATAGGGCAGCGCGCCCAGCACAGGCGCGACCAGCTGCGAGAGGAAGCCGCCATCGTCCACGCCGATGTTCAGCAGATGCAGAAGCGGAATCAGCATGACGATACCGATTCCGCTCAGCAGCGACGCGACGATGTTCAGCGCCAGGATCCGCAAAAAGGATCTGCGGTCGCTCGTCCAGATCGCCCGGAACAGCACTCCCATGCGCGGCTCAGTCCTCCAGAAGTCCGATCTGACGGAACTGCTCCAGCAGCGCGTCCAGATCGTCGGCGGCGGTGGCCTCGTCCACATCGAATTCCGCGAGAATCTGCGCCAGCAGATCCTCCCGGGAGATGGATTTCTGCATCTGCTCAAAGACGAAGGCGGAAACCTCGTTCAGAACCACGGTGCCGCCGAAGTTCCTGATGTTCTCGCCCGTGGGCATCACCATGTATTCGTCCACGACATGGCGCAGCGTGAAGCCCGATTTGATCTTCATTTCAGGCAATTCCTCCTGTATTTCCTCGGGGTGTTCAAAAAGTATGCGGTGCACCGCCCTGGCAGCATCCACATCGGGGCCGCAGAACAGCCGGTAGACGGGCGTGGTGCGGCAGAGACGGTGGACGTTGGCGATGGCCAGCGCGGCGGCGTCGGGATCCCACATGGGGATGAACGCCTGCCGGATGGCCATGCCTCTGGCCTGCTCATAGGAGAGGCGGCGCAAGCGGGTGAAGGGTGCGCGACGCACCTCCAGGATTGCCTTCAGCGGGCGCTCCACGTTGCGGAAAATCTGCTCCTTGCCGTCCCAGGGAACGCCGCAGGCGACGTTGCCGTCCACCTCCAGGCGGATGGCCGGACGGTCACCGCTGATGAACTCCGCGCCGAGGCCGTCCACCCACGCCTTCGCTCGGGTGGATTTGCCCGCGCCGGAGTCGCCGGTGAAGCAGATCGCCTCGCCGGAAAGCTCGACGCAGGAAGCATGAAGGGAAACGATGCCCTCGTAAGCAAAGCGGCATTCGATAGGGAAGTGGATAAGTTCGATTGCACAATCACCTTTGGTGAGAGCTTCATTCGGACAAATGATTTGCACCTGACGGTAATCCGTGGAGGAAATAACAGGTTGAACATCTGGATTAACATGATTTTGAAAAATCCACCGTCCATCCGAAAGTTTATCACACCAAACTTGCATTTCCAGTAGGTACAACAAATCATACCAAGGAAACTGCAGTTCTGTATCCTTTTCAGGCTCCTTTGTGACAGCATCAATTCGTACATCGGGCACTTCTGAACCATTCTCTGTCACGAAAGCGTCCCAAGCCTCATGAGCAAAACAATGATTTTCTATCCATATCCCAGCTACTTGAACAAATACACTTCGATTCGTCATTGAGGAGAAGACTGCCAGCCACAGGTGTTTGGATCTGGTCTCCATTCATAACTGTTGCTCGAAGGCGACATTGACGTATCGGGTGTCTTGCTCCAGCATTGTTGTCCTGGTTGATATACGAAAACAATTCCCGATCCACACACCGAGCTCTGTGCAAGAACGCGTTCGAAGCTAAATGTGACTTTCTTCGCAATAGGTTTCTTATACATTCTTTTCATTATACTCTCTCCTTACTCTCTGGTTGCCGAGGTTTGAATGTGGTTAGTCCTTCAGCGATTAAACGTTTTGTACGCGCACACAGTGCTGGATTGTTCTGCCCGGGAGGAGCATCTGTCTCGTGTAACACAACACAAGGAGTGCATACGCCCCTGTACTCGCAATTCATGCATTTGCCAGGGAATGGATAGCTTGCAACGGCCTCGTGTACAATATGCCACGCTTCCTCAAAGGGGATGGACAGAACATCTGCACTGATTGACTTCATGGACAAGCAGGGATGCATCGTTCCATTCCAATGTATAGAAAAAGAACTTCGTCCTCCGCCGCAAGGAAGTCCTTGAACAGGCAAGCTTTCATCTTTTGGCCATGGAATGCTTTTCTCACAAACCGGAACCAGTGTTTGATTCGATGCACGTGCATTCAACTTATATATTTCCACATATTCGTCCAATGACAATTCTAACGGGTCGATGTCACGACCAGTCTCTTGTCTCGCAGGTAACAGACCTGAGGAAATACCAATTGGAACATCCAGCGAATGAGCCAATGTCATCAATGACTCCATATTCTTCAATGCGGGCTTGGTGGGGGTAATGCAAAGCATTAGCGGAATACCCGCTTCCTTCACTCGCAGAATACCCGACATGACTGTTTCAAAACATCGAACACCGGTTACTTGCTCATAGGAATCATCATCCGATCCGTAGAGCGTAATCTGAATACCTGCAGTCGGGTTTTTTCTAAAGAAGTCAACCCGTTCTTCCGTCAGCAGAATACCGTTGGATTTGATGGTAATACTCACACCATGATCCTGCAAGAACAAATACAAATCATTAAAAGCTGGATAGGTAAGCGCCTCCCCTCCCGTTAACGTTGCACTTGTCATTCCAGCGTCAACGGCCTGCTTCATAATTTGTTTCCACTGCGTACCCGTCAAAAGCTGTTTCCCGGTTTCGACAAGTTGCTTTGACGTCAGATGAACATAGCACATCTTACAATTCAGATTGCATAACGGAGTTAATTCAAAAGCGCCATGTATAGGAATTCCTTGCTTTCTTGCCTTCGCATCCAGATATTGCTTTATCCACAACGTCTTATCAGCATCGCTCGCTCCTTGCTTTTCCCACTGTTCCAGCAGTTCCAACAAGCCCATCTGTTTCTGTTCACTCATACCTCCTCACCTCCCCCATTCCATCTTTCTAAGCGCAGCTCCGCACCAATGTCTGAGCTTGAAGTACACTCTTCTCAACGGCAGCAGCGCCATCCAGAGCCTTCCGAAGGCCCTTGCCGCAGGGCTGTCCAGGGGAATCCTGTGTCCGTTGCGCTCGGCCTGCAGCGCCTGACCCAGCACCTGCTTCCCCGGAATCCATGGGTCGGGGTTCCAGCAGTTGTCGCCCAGGGTCTGCACGTAGCCGTCCCGCAAATGGTACACCCGATGCACCACATAGCGCCCTGGAGGCGACTCGAACAGCACCACATCTCCGCGCTTCAGCGGGCGCGTAAGCGGCACAATCGTCACACGATCCCGGCCCCGCCGGATCAGCGGACGCATGCTGTCGCCCTCCAGCGGGATGCGCATGGGAATCATCACGCCATCATCCGCCAGCGCGCGCCACTGCGCAATCGACATCTGCCGCCTCTCCACCACAGGGCTGTCCTTGTTCATCCTTGCTTCATTCCCTCATCGTCCTTGCACATGCGCCCGAAACGCACCAGCCTGCGGGCATAGCCGGGCTCGCATCGATCCAGGAGTGCCCGATAGGTCTCCTTCATGCAGACGGCGCGCCCTGCCGTGTCGTGAGCGTCCGTCGCAACCAGGTCGATTGCCTGTGCACCGAGCATCCTTCGCACAAAGATGTGCTCCCGAATCCCGCGCGGTTCCAGCACCGTCGAACAGTTCATCTGGTAGAACAGGCCGCATTCCTCGCGGATCTCCATCGCGGCTCGCGGCGAGCGCAGCAGGCTGCGACAGCGCTCCACATGGGCGACAATCGGCTGATAGCCCGCCCGATACAGCTTGTTCGAGGCCCTGCAAATCGTCGCCGCATCCGCGTGCGGATCAAATTCGATGAGCACCATGCGGGTTTCACCCAGCGTCGGCAGCTTGCCCGCCATCAGCTGATCCGGCACGCTGTCGCAGTAGTGAATCTCGCAGCCACTCAGCAGCTGAAGCTCCCATCCCTGCTGCCGGCAGTACTTCCGCGCCTCGTCCAGCCTGGCCAGATATTTGTCCATATCGAACGGCCGCACACCGGGATATGCGTGGGACGTCGCCGCGATGCTGGAGATGCCGTCCTTGACCGCCCTTTTCAGCATCGCATGCATCTGCTCCGGGGTTTTCGGCCCGTCATCCATGCCCCACAGAATGTGGTGATGCAGATCCGTAAAGCCCTCTTTTCTCATTTTCTCTTTGCTTTTTTATTCTCGTGTTTTTCCGTCTTGCCATAGCGGTAGTACGAAGAATAACGCCCCGAGCGATAGTAGTATTTCCGGTTCCGGAAGGACTTCAGATCCACGCCGTTCATGACCGCGCCCAGTACCTGGCAGCCCGTCTTGGCAATGCTCGACGCCACCTCGCCAATATCCTGCTTGCGCCCGGTGTTGTACGCCACGACGATGATCGCGCCGTCGCAGTACTTGGCAATCTCCACAGCGTCCACAATGATGCCCGCCGGAGGGGTGTCCACCAGGATCACATCGAAGTTCTCCTGGAGCGCGTCCATCATCTCCTTGTAGCGGTGAGATGCCAGCAGCTGCAGGGAACTGAGCACCTCGCGCCCCGCCGGCAGAATATAGGCGTTGGGCAGATCGGTTTCATATATCGCATCTTCCAGATCGCACATGCCGGCGAGATACTGTGCCAGACCCGGCGTCTCTTGATGGGTGAATGTGAAGCGATACCTCCTGGCCAGAGAGGAACAGCGCAGGTCTGCATCGACCAGCACGACGCGCTTGCCAAAGCTGGCCAATGTCCGCATCACATTCATCGTGATGGCCGACTTGCCCTCCTGCTCGTAGCGGCTGGTGAACAGCACCGAGCGGATGTTCTCTCCGCAATAGAACAGATTGGTGCACAGCGTATTGATCGCTTCATTGCAGGCATAATCCAGCTTGGGAAAGTTGGAGATGTTCATCTGATTCATGGCCGGACCGCCTTCCTTCTGTGCCGCTTGTCGCCGGACAGCTCCTCATGCCGGGGAATGACCGCCAGCGTGGGAATGTTGGCGCAGCGCATGATGTCCTCCGGCGATTTCGGCCGGTTGTCCAGCAGGAAGATCAGCACGAGTATGCCGCCCGCAAGCACCGTGCCCAGCAGAATGCCGCGAATGATGTATCCGGTGACGTTGGTTCCTCCGGCCACGCCCGGCACCAGTGCGATAGAGAAGGTGCTCGGCTCATCGGTGTCCATCGTCTGCGTGATGAACTTCTTTGCCGCCGTGGCGTAAGCGTTGGCAATGTCTGCCGCCCGCTGCGCATCCGTGTCGCGGATGGTGATGTAAAGGACGCGCGTGTCCTCCGGATTATCGATACTCAGCATGCTCTGCAGTCTGGAATAACTGTACTCCAGCCCAAGCAGCTCGTTCACCATCTGATGAACCTCCCAGGTCTTGAAGACCTCCTGGTAATCCATCGTCAGCACAGAGCCAATCTGCAAATCTGCAATGATATTTGCACCCGTCTGGCCCATAATATAGAGCTTTGAGGTTGCCGTATAGATCGGAACCGCGTTTGAAGAGGCATAGAAACCCAGCAACAGCGCGCCGAGCACCATGCCCAGCACGATGAAGTGCAGCTTTGACAGCAGGTAATAGAACAGTTCCACCAAATCGATGGTTCGTTCTGCCTGCTGCGCGCTTCCAGGCCCCTGACCGGGCTGCTGAGCTTGTCTTGATTTGTCGTCCATCCGGTTCAGGATCTCTGCGAACAGCTGCGCCTCCGCCGAACGGTTCTCATCTTTCGGAATTCTTTCCGGTTCGCTTCGTTCACTTCTCACGCTTCAATAGCCTTCCTGTATTATTCTACGTTCGGTTATTCGGCAATCGGCTCGCACAGCACCAGCAGCAGACCCGTCTCTTCTCCCATGCCGATCAGCGCCAGCTGGTCGAACACGATCTCCACCTCGCCGTTCTCATTCACCTGCGCACGCTGCACCGCCCAGTCCATCAGCGTCTCGCCTTCCACGGGCGTCTCCCTGGGCAG
>CAMBWJ010000031.1 GCA_945871545.1 uncultured Clostridia bacterium
AATCCAGCCCTTGCTGTGCAGGTACCAGTTCTCGGTGCTGACCTCTTTGCCGCCGTTCTGGTCTCCGGGGGACGCGTTTCCGTAAGAGCTTCGAGCGCTTCCAATCTTAACTGCGATATATTTCTCCTCCTTAATATTTGCATGCAAAAGCCCCGCTTTCGCGGGGCTGAGTGCCAGTTACTCCATCTCTATGCATATGCTTAAATTGTTGTTACATTATAATCCAACAACATAAACCTGATACGCATATAATCCTTAATCTGGCCGATATTGTTTGTGGATGTACCAGGGCGCGTCGGCCACAGCCTGGAGTCCTCATCCATCATCAGCTTCGGGATCCCGATTGCAATTTTGTACAGCTCATAATGCAGGCTGGCTTCATAGAGGATCCATCCGCGCAACGCGTTATACCGGTTTTTGATCCTCTCGGGATAGTAGGTCTTAACCACATTCAGCAGCTTATTCTCGGTTGAATGGCTGAACATCGGCCAGCTGCTTGCCCAGCTGTAGCCAGAGCCATCCCATGCATTTCCAAAGCATGCGTCCATGTCGTATGCGCTGATAAACCACTTTGTCCCATCGTATGTGCCCAGCAGATAATTCTTTACAACTCCGTCATTATGGCATGCCGACGCCATGAAAACCCAGTAATCTATTACGGAATTTACGTCGATCAACGCCTCCAGCGACGGCAGATCGTCTGCGCTCTGCACATTGTTTACGGCGGTGATCAGATTGTTCAGCGATGCAATGAGTTCCGCGGGATCGTCGCCAGAAGCATATTCTACGCTGAAATCCGTACCGTCGCAGATCGCCGTTCCCTCGAATGTAGCGTATTCAGCGCTGACAATTCCCTCATTTGCTTCGGAACCCGTCATGCCAAACATCCATGCATCCTTCGGGATATTCCACGTATAGATGCCCTGATCCTCGCCGTTGATGATGACCCATACCGGGAAGCCATCAATCGCGCCCCCGTTTGGAAGTGCGGTCAGCCTGGGATCTGCACCGGATCTATCCTTCACCATTTGTCCCCAGATCACCGCGCCAAACAGATTTCTCAAATTGGATGCATCCACCCAATTTGCCTTCAGGCAATATTTGCTATGTACGCCCCAGCCTGATTTGGCTTCAAATGCGACGTCAAAATTGACCGTAAAATTTTTCTTTGGATAATACAGCGACGAAGACCCCTGCCACTTGCAGGTCAGTGTTCCAGTCCGCTCACCATATGCATATTCAAGCGTTACGGCATTGTCTTTGCTCATCTGCGCAGTATCACCGGACAGATGCAATATCGGAATTCCAAATGCAGCTGCATCAAACTGCAACTCCGAAACCCTTTGATCGAGCTGCCCGACGCTCTGCGCATCCGCCGCAGAGACATTTTCCCGCGCTTGGGCTTTCTGCGCGTCGGTGAGGGTTTGCGGCGTGTACAGCACCGCCTCCTGCGGCGCATCCTGTCCGGGTTCGCCCTTCTCGCCGTTCAGCAGGTCGAGCGTCTGTACCTCGCCGCCCCGCGTGATGGTCAGGCGGTAGCCGCCGTCGATTGGCTCTGTGCGCAGGGTGTATTCGCCAACTGTCGCGCTGCCGACGCTGAGCAGCACCTTGAGCTTGTTCGTTCTTGCGGCCATGCGCATCACCTCCGTAATTATAAATCGACAATCGTCTCATTTAGTTGCTGATAATATAGCGTTCCGCAAAATGTTTTATCATCTGAGCCATGAAATATCTGCACCATCGTTCGTTAGGATGTACGCCATCATACACACCTTCTGTCTCTCCTTCTGCAACAGCATAGTATGTCCACATATTTCGATATACAGGCACTTCCGGGCAGAAGCCGCTCTCATAGTACAGATTAAAAAATGGAAAAGAATACTTTCTTGCAACTTCATAAATGTAGTCGTTGTATTCGTACTGATAATTTCCATTTGCATTTTCAAAAGCACATCTGAACGACTTCAGGCTGTTCATCACTAGGATTTTTGCTTGTGTAAAGTGAGTTACAAGATACTCGTAAAATTCATCTACAGCATTCTTAAGGCTGACTAAATCGACATCATGCTGCCAGTCATTATAGCATCCAGTTATAAAAACATAATCATACGTTTCCGGGTTTTGTACAGCCTTCAATCGCGAAACGTAATCGTTCCCACGGTTTTCAAATTGCGCAACATATCCAGTCGCATGAATGCTGTCATTGCGCGTGCTGTACTCGTTGAAAAAACCGTCTGCCATCAAAGCATCAACCCATTTATTATATCCACCATACTTAGGTATGCCGTGAATAGCATAGCTACTATCCCCAGTGGATATAGAATCTCCTAAAATCAGTACCTTTTTATCGTATAGTGTTTTATCCTTGACTCTGATTCCCGGCGAAAGCTGCTTGTAAAATGGAACATAGAAACTTGGTTCCGTTCCTTTTTCAAGCTGAATATGTTGAACTGTCGCATCTTTTAGACTAACAATAACACATTTTGGATATTCGGCGTTAAATGTTTTGAATTTAACCGCTCCGCTAATCGATAAATTTTTTTCATATGTATCATTTTCATTATAGAAATAAACAAATACTGCCGATGAATCTTTAGAAACCACATAATCTTGACCAATTTCAAGATTATACATTCCATAGATATAATTTTTTCCACTTTCTGTATCAATAACGCCTGTAGATGGATTTACATTTCCTGTCCCATAAGCAATACATTTTGATGTATCGAGTAAGTTTTTACCAAATACAAGCATATTGCCTATATCTTCAATCAGGTCTTCAGATATGGTGTTCAGCGATTTGACGTTAGATTCCAGTTTTGAGATTCGCGGCTTTTCTTCTATAATAAGTCCGATAGCTTCATCGACAGAAATATCAGATCCATCAATATGCTTAACGCAAATACGATAAAACCCGCTTTCGGCGACAACATTTCCGCCAAATTGTCCAATGTAGGATTTTTCAGCCCAGAGATATAAGGTAGCATAACATGACGATGGGCATGCGATATTAGCACCTTTTGTCAAATAAATCAACGCAGGCGTATAAATACCTTTTGCATTTCCTTTGACGATATATCCATCTGTATTACGAATTGTTCCCTGTTCAAAATTGTACTGCGGATGATCGTCTTTGTATTTTGACAAAATAGACAAATCGTCCTCTAGCTCATTAACAGCTACGACATCCGCTGCGCCGATGTTCTCACGCGCCTGCGCCTGCTGTTCGGTGGTGAGCGTCTGCGGCGTGTAGAGCACGGATTCCTGCGGCGCATCCTGCCCGGGTTCGCCCTGCGGGCCAGCGGGGCCGACGTCGCCCTTGTCGCCCTTTTCGCCCTGCGGGCCGGGTTCGCCCGGATCGCCCTGCGGGCCGGGCTCTCCCTGCGGGCCGATGGGGCCGGTCGCGCCGGTGTCGCCCTTTTCGCCCTTCTCACCCTTCTCGCCAGGTTCACCCTGCGGCCCATGCGGGCCAGGTTCGCCCGGTGCGCCGTCAAGCAAATCCATCGTCTGCACCTCGCTGCCGCGCGTGACCGTCAGCCTGTGTCCACCCTCGATGGGTTCCGTGGTGATCCGGTAGTCATTCACGATCAGCGCGCCAGCGCCGAGTGTCGCCTCCAACGGCTCCAGATTCAGATCAATGCTCACTTCGTCGTCACCTCCGGCATAATTACAAAGTTGTTCAGGTTCTTGACCACATACCTGCCGCTGCCCGCGATGGTGGGCCACACGGTATAGCGCTTACCCTCCGCCGTGGTCAGCTGCACGTCCGCGCTGTACCGGCCCACGTCAAGCTCTGCCGTGTCATCGTGCCCGAATACGATGCGTCTGCTTCCCGGCAGCGCGTCGACCTGGATAAGCGCCGGACTCTGTGCGCTGGGCAGCGCGCGCACCGTCAGCGTCAGCACGTCCTCCGGCTGCAATTCGTATTCCTCGCCGCCCTCCGTGGCGATGCTGGTAATCTCCAGCACCGCATCGTCGCCCTTGGTCAGATAGATTACGTCCGATTCGATATAAAATCCCATACCGTTTCACCCCCTTAAATCTCGCCTCGAATGGAAATGTATCCGATGGTCGCGTACTCGCTGCCCGCCCGTGAACTGATGTTCAGCCGCACATACTTATACGCGGTGGTGTTGCCGCAGGAAATCGTGCCCAGCAGCGTGCCGTCGTTCTTCTCGCTCCAGCCGCTGTACGATCCAATCTGCGTCCAGCTGCTGCCGTCGTTGCTGCCCTGCACCGTGCCCGCCGTGGGGTTGTGGTTTCCGGATTCCGGATTCTGACTTCGACTGTACACCGACACCTGGATATTCTTCAGCGCAACGTCCATCTTCAGCTGGATCCACGGCGCAGATTCGCTTGACACGCATGCCCAGCTGGTCGCCGGAGATGCATCAAATGCGCACCACGCCGGGTATCCCGAGCTGAATTCGGTGGATGCGCTGGCCTCGCAGGAGAGCGATGAATTGCTCGTCATTGCGCCCTGGGGACGGGTGACGGTCACGGGCGTATACTCCGATTCCAGAGTGCCGAACGCCGCCCAGTTAAAGCCAAACACAACCGCAGCCGAACCGCCGTTTGCAAGCCGCGCAGTGAAGCCCGTTGTGCTCACGCTCTGGATCGCCACATTGCACCGGCCCAAATAATAGCTGTCCGATTCGCTCACGATGTTGGCCACGATCAGCGGTGCCTCTTTGTATGCGCGGGCAAAAACCACATCCACCGTCGCCGTTTTGCTGTTGGTCACGCTCTGCGCCGCGCTGCTGCCCGTCTGAACGCCCATCAGCTCCAGCAGGCTGCCGCTGCCGTTGCCGATCTGCGCGATGCCGCCATAGAGATACGCCGGGTAGTCGCACTCGAACTTGGGATTGTCCACCGTCGCGGTGGAATATCCGCCGAAGCGCACGCCGCCGGTGCTCACCCCGGCCAGATGCACGTTCGTAAACACGTTTCCGATCAGGAAGGTCGCGGAGACGGTCTCCGTGGAGGATACGCCGCTGTCCGTCAGCGCCGTGTAGGCGAACTCCATGCGGAACCACTTCTTCTCTCCACTGCCGATAGTCAGACCGGAGATGGGTGCAGCAGACACCGTCACGCCCGACGTGCTGCCGCTTACGCTTCGAGAGTACACCTGCGTCGTGGTCGCATCCGCGCTGTCGCCGGAGTAGATGCGGAATGTGCCGCTGCCGCTCGTTCCCAGCTTCTCCAACACCAGCGTCGCCGTGAAGCTCAGATATGTGCCGTCGTCCGCCGCCGCGCCCAGACTGTTGGCACGGTACAGCTTCGCATTCGTGATGTTCGGCTTGAATTCACTGCTGGTATAGGTGATGGTCAGCACCATCGGCTGCGCCGTCGTCGCCCGCCAGTACACATGATCCAGCTTGTTGGTCAGCGTCGTGCGCAGGGTGATGTTTGCCTCGACCCATGCCGCAGCTCCCGGCATGTCCATGAAGCTGGCGTCGATTTGAAATATATCTCCGTCTCCACGATGCGATACAGAATTCGATTTGAGCACGCTGCCGTTCGCGAATACCAGCTCTGCGGCGTGCGTCACTGTGGAACTGGTGTCATGTTTGCGCCACCAGCTCGCGCTGATGCTCATGATCTGCGTGATGGGCCGTTTGTCGCCGATCACAGTGAGCGGCGACAGTGCGACCGCGCTCTCGCCAGCTGTCCAGCTTGATTTCCCGGTGTAGGTGTAGGTTCTCGTAAGAATTTCTGCCATATGTCCATTCCCTTTCGATCACATCAGGTTGAACGCCAGCCCACCGGAAGCCTCCGGGTGCCAGAGCATGTAGTTGCCCAGGATCAGCCCGCCAGCAATAAAGGAGGAATTGACGTTTCCGCCCACGACGATGTCCACGCTGTCCTGATCGATGCGCACCTCGCTGTGGTCACGATAGCCCGGCTTGTAGAAGTGTGCGCCGCTGGTGTCGATACTGATTGCGGTCGCCAGCTGATCTATGGCCTTCTGCGCCTCCGCCTGCTGTGCGATGAGCCGGTTGGAGATGTCGTTGATCTCCTCCAGGTCGCTGACCGTGTCCCAGTCGCCGGAGGCGATGGTGAACAGGGTGCTGGCCTCATTTGCGGCACTCTGGCTCGGGTCCTTGACGTACTTCAGCACGATTTCATCGCCCTGGGCGAGTGTCCCTACGTAGCGCTGCGCGCCGGCGCTTGTGCCGGAGACGGCGTTCAATATGGTCGTCCCAGCAACGGTCAGCGTGAGCTTATCGTAGCCGGTCTCGGTGTAGTACGCGCCGCTGATGACCACGCTGCTCAGGTCGCGCGCGGCCTTGAGCGTGATGGTGGCAGTGGTACTGTTCACGCCGATGTTCCCGGGAACCAGATCGATTCCATCCCCGGAGCTGCTGGAGAGCGTCCAGCCCGACGTGCCGGAGCCATTGGTGACGGTGAAAAACGCATCCAGAGTATCCAGGGTAACGCCCTGCCACCTGCGAATTACCGTGGGCGTGACGCCGGTGTCGATCCACAGCTTGCCCGCCGCAATCGGCGCCTCCGGCGGTTCGTCTCCGGTGTAGATCTCCATGTTGTCGAGGCTTGCGATGTCCTGTGCGTTCTGCTCCACCTGACCTGCGATGATCTCAATTGACTTGTCGCCCACGATCTGCATCGTGCGCAGCAGGTTGACCGTGGCCTCACGGGCGAAGAGCGTGTCCACGTCCAGGTTTGCAGCGATCAGCTGCCGGATCACCGCGCTGTCGGCAAAGATGTCCGTGGCGTTCAGGCAGGCCGCCGTCACCGTCCCCTCGATCAGCTTCTCTCCGGCGTTGATGGACAGATCCTTCACATCGCTGTTCGCGATCTGCTTGAGCGTGGTCACGATGTTGCCATCCGCGTCCACGGATATGGCGTAGAAGCTGCCGTCCTCGCCCTTGACCACCAGCTCCCCGGTAGTCAGGGAGACCAGGTTCGCCTCCGTGACCGCCAGGCGTGAGATCATCAGCTGGCCGCCCACGCCCTGGGTGATGATTGCCGTATCCGTGGCCAGATCCTTGATGTGCGCCCAGTCGATGTCCGCCGTGCCGATCTCCGCGCTGGACAGCTCTGCAATCACGGCAGTCAGGCGATCGATGTTTGCCCAGTCGATGTCCGCCGTGCCGATGGTCGCCTTGTTGATCTCCGCCAGCGCCGCATAGAGCGCGTCGGTGGTGACGCTGCCCGCGATCACCTCCTGCAGATATGCCGTCAGCGCCGTGATGCTCTGCGCGCTCAGCTGCTCAATCGCCGCCACGCTGATCTTCGCGTACTGGATCGTCGCGTCCCGCAGGATGCTGCCGCTGGCTGTGCCCGGCGCGATCTTTGTGCCGCTCACGCCGCCGGTGGGCAGGTTATAGCTATACACCTTCTGATCCAGTGCCTGAATTTCGCCCAGCGTCACGCCGTCGTACTGCCCGGTCAGCGCGTTCCATTCGTAGCCCGTCACCCGCAGCTTTGCCGTAAGGCCCAGCATGCTGTCGGCCACCGTCACCGTGTCGTAGGGGTGCACCGCCTGAAGGCCCGCGTACTGCATGTCTCCGTCCGTGCCCTGCAAGAGCACAAAGTCCACGTCCATGCCGTAGGTCGGCAGATCCGCGCCGTCGGTAAAGTCCTGCTCTGCAAGGGCGCGCAGCTTCTCCCGCGCCGCAGTCCGGCCCGCCGTATTGTCCCGGAAGGTCGTTTCGTTGTCCTCGTCCTTCTTGACCAGCGACACATCGTAGTCCCGCTTCACGGTGCGCGTGACCGGATAGCTTGCGCTGTGGGCGCTGCTGACGTATCGCTCGTCGCTCTCCGCATCCGTGAGCCAGAAGTCGTTGCCGTCCACGTCCTTGCCGCAGGGCTTGATCTGCGTCACCACGTCAGAATCGTCCGTCGTGACCGTCACGCCCACCAGGTTCTTGCCCCGGCGCACCGTCACGCCCATGTCGGATTCGGCATCGTCGAGCAGGTGGATGTCGAAATTGTCCCGGATGATCTGGCAGCCGCACTGCGATACGACGCCCTCGTCCGGGTCCAGCAGGATCTCCACGGGATTCTTGTAGCCGTACTCGCCGGTCACGCTGCCCTCCGTCAGCCCCTCGGTGTACACGCTGAAGTCGCCGGCGTTCTTGAGCTGCGCGAACACCTGCCGCACCGTCTCCGCACCGGGTACGTTCTCCGGGCTGTATTCGCCGTTGAGCATGTCCCCGACCAGGTCGTAGAACACGTGCCGGGCCTTCACCGTCACCACGCCTGCGTCGCTGTCCTGCTCGGTGGAGTAGATGCGGAACAGCTGCCGCCTGCTCTGGGTCAGCTGAATCACCCGCTGGCTCTCCGGTCGGCCATCGCTGATTTTCTCGGTTTTCGTCTCCACCAGATCCAGATACTTCGTGGACATGTAGCCGGTCTCGCCGCCGACCACCGTGGTGCAGTGGATCCACAGCCGCCCGCCGACGGTCTGGCGATCCAGCTCGATCACCTGTGTGCCGTTGGGATAGTGCCGCAGCGCCTTGTAGCCCGTGCCGTAGCCGGTGCGCATGTACAGGCCCACGCTGGTGCGCGCCACCTGCCAGACGTTGCGGGTCACGCTGCCGCTGCCCGTACCTCCGCCCACCCCGTACTCGTACAGCGGGGACTCGCGCACAGGGACGGGCGCAGAAATGATGCAGCCGTTCTGAAGCTGCGCCCATCGCAGCGTCTCGTCGATGGGCTGTACAAGCGTCAGCTCGTAGGCCCCCGCCGCCTGCCAGGTCACCGTGCACTCGCTTGGCGTGAGCGCACCCAGACCCAGCGTGGAGAAGTCCGCCGCATCCGGCGCATAGAGTGCGATCAGCTCCATTTAAATCCACCTCCATCTGGGCGTGATGATGATCTTCGTGATGCTGCCGCTCTCCTCCTCGTCGCCGCTGCCCACGCCCCAGGAAATCACGTTCGCGCCGGGCCAGATGCGGAAGAAATCGTCCGAATTGGAGAGCACGCAGCGGTTCAGCAGCCCCGCGCCGTCCATCGTCAGCGCGTCCATGAGTTCGCTGTCCACGATGATGCCCTCCGCAGGTACGGAGGCAAAGAACATGCTGGAGCTGTGCCCGCCGCCGGAGATGGTTACATGAAACGCACCGATTCCATAGATCGCAAGCCTCGGCAGCGCGAAATAGGTTCCCAGCGCGGTGAATGCCGTGCCGGAGGATGTGACAGAGATGTCCGCCGCCTCCGGGTACAGCCTGCGGATGGGCGCGCAGGTCCATGTCACGGTAAAGCGCTGCCCCTCGCAGCGCGAAATGATGCTGGCGCGGGAATATTCCTTCTCCACGCTTGCGTCATAGGTCAGGTTCGGCTCGTCGCTGAAGCGCAGGCTTCCGCTGCCCGTGAGCCAGGCAAGCACCGCGCCCAGCTTCGTCGCATCCGGCACGCTGCACTCGATGCGCACGCTCACGTCGTTGTAGCTGCCGTCAGCACCGCGTCCAAGCGCTCCATCAGCTCCGCGCGCTCGGCAGTCCTGCGCGCCTCCTCCGCGCGCTTCAGCTCCGCCCACTTGTAGGCCTCGATTTCGCTGCGCAGCCGCTCCGCGTCGCCCGCGCTCTCCTCCAGCGCGCGAATGGTCTCGCCCGCACGGGTCAGGCGCGCCGTCGCGTCCTCCAGCTCGGCCCGCACGCGCTGCTGCTCACGGGTGATATCCGCGCCGTTAAGGGCCATCACCTGATCGATCTGTTCCTTGCTTGCGCCTTCAAAGATACGGTTCAGTTCCTCTCGCTTCATGCTCTCATCCTTTCCGCTACGCTTTTTTACGTGGTCGCGCCCACACGCGCGCCGCCGATGCTCCCCCGCGGCCGGGTTTTTTGTATGCAAAAGCCGCGCTCACAGGGAACACGGCTCCGATACCGCCCTTCAGTTTCCGACCCGGCCCTCCCGGATCGCGTCGATGGCCTGACGGTTGTCCTTCAGACTGCCGCCCAGCACCCACTGCCGCAGCTCCGCACCGTCCAGCAGATCCTCATCGTGAAGCGCACGCATCTGCTCGAAGGTCTGATCCGTGGATTCGATCAGGCTCATGTCCCAGTCGAAGCGCAGCCGATACTGACCCCGCGCACCGGCAGGCGTGATTGCGAAGCGCTCCGCCAGCACGTCGATGGCGTAGGCCAGATCCTCCAGCGCGCGCTCCCACTCGTCGCGGATGGCGCGCACCACGCTGAAGGTGTCGTACTGCGCCGCGCGCACCTCGTCGCGGTTGGCGTAGTTCACATTCTGGCGCTCCGTCAGGATGCCCTGGGAGAGTCCGCAGGCACGCTCCACGCGGCGCAGCAGCATCTGCTGGCGCGCATCCATGGCCTCGTAACGAATCTCCGGCGCGTAGTACTGCCAGATGCCCCTTCCCTCCAGGCTCATGCTGTCGAAGGGCACGAATGGATCGTCGCTGTCCTGCACGGTTCTGCGCAGCCGGTCGATCTCCGCGCCGTTCTCTGTCTGCTGTGCGCCGCTTCCCCGCCACAGGCTGGAATCCAGGCCCAGCATGGGTCGGGTCAGCTTGTACTCCCGGCGATAGATCCGCCCGTGCTCCTCCAGCTCCGCGATGGCCTGCTCCGCGCCGTAGGTGATGGGCACGCCGTACAGCCTGCGCTCCCGGCGGTTGTCCCGGGGACAGCGCAGGTAGGCAAACAGCAGGCGATCCGTGCCGGACACGCCGATCTCCGGGGTGATGCCCGCCCAGCGCGCCACGCAATCCAGCGGCAGCGCTGCGCCGTCGCTGCGGACGGCCCGGTAGGAAATGCGCTGGTCGCCGCCGCAGCGCTCGTAGTCCGCCAGCAGCGAGCACTGGCGGCCCTGCACCTCACCCACGTCGGCGAGTAAAGTTGCCG
>CAMBWJ010000032.1 GCA_945871545.1 uncultured Clostridia bacterium
TGTCCACCATGGGCGAGGCCGCCAAGAAGTTCATCGCCAACTGGGAGAGCGAGAAGTATCGCAAGTCCCTGGCGGGCAAGAAGTAAGCAAATTGAAAATGGGGGGAGCGCAGCTGCGCTCCCCCCATTTTTGGACGGCCATTAAGGCCCCGCCTCCGCACGTTTCACCTGCACCGTGCGGATTGATTTGGATGACGGAAATGAATCGCGCAAGCCTTTAACCGTACTGCCCTATGCAAAGTCTACTTTGCCTGCTATAATGAAAACAACATGAAGATGGGCGGAGGTGAGATGCATGCGGCTGGACAAGGCGCTCTCCCTGGCGGGCTACACCCGCTCGGAGGCGAAGACACTGATTGCGCGGGGGCGCGTGTGCGTCTCGGGCGAGCCTGTCCGGGATGCGGGCAGGAGCGTGCAGCCCTGCGAGGTCACCCTGGACGGCAGTCCCATCGACGCGCATCAGGAGGTCTACCTGATGCTCCACAAGCCGGCGGGCGTGGTGACGGCCACGGAGGACAAGCGCCTTCCCACGGTGGTCTCGCTGCTGCCGGAGGTTTACCAGCGGCGCAAGATCGGGCCGGTGGGGCGGCTCGACCGGGACGTGACGGGGCTGGTGCTGCTGACCACCGACGGCCAGCTGGCGCACCGGCTGATCTCGCCGCGCTGGAAGGCGGAGAAGCAGTACCGCGCGCGCTGCGAGGGCGCGCTGGACGCGGATGACGTCGCGGCCTTTGCGGCGGGGCTGGAGCTTTCGGACTTCACGGCGGCCCCGGCGAAGCTGGAAATTCTGGAATCGGGGGAAACCTCGCTGGCGGACGTGATTCTCACCGAGGGCAAGTTTCACCAGGTCAAGCGCATGTTCGCCGCGGTGGGGCACCCGCTGATTTCACTTCAGCGCCTGCGCATCGGCTGCGTGGCGCTGGACGAGGCGCTCGCGCCCGGTCAGTTTCGCCGCCTGACGGAGACAGAGATCTCCGGCCTGAAGAAAATGAGCAATCTGGATGGTAGTTGCATATGACGGAGCATTATTACAGTGAAAATCCCGGCGTGGAGCACGATCTGCGGCAGGTGATCTTCGAGGTGCTGGATCTGCGCCTGACCTGCACCACCGATGCGGGGGTGTTCTCCCGGGACGGCCTGGACATGGGCACGCGCGTGCTGCTGGAGGCACTGCCGGAGCTGCACGGCCGGATACTGGATCTGGGCTGCGGCTGGGGCCCGGTGGGCACGGCGCTGGGCAGGAAGTATCCCGACGCGCAAATTGTGCTGACCGACGTGAACAGCCGCGCTGCGGAGCTGGCCGCGCGCAACCTTGCCTCCAACGGCGTGACGAATGCCACGGTGGTGCAGGGCGACGGCTTTGCGGCGGTGGAGGGAAAATTCGACGCCATCGTGCTGAACCCGCCGATCCGCACGGGCAAGGCGGTGATCTACGCCATGTTTGCGGACGCGGCGGCCCATCTGAACCCGAGCGGCGCGCTGTACATCGTGATTCGCAAGCAGCAGGGCGCGGAGTCGGCGCAGAAGTACCTGAGTACGATCTACGGCGATGTGGAGCGCATCGCCCGTGAGAAGGGCTATTGGGTGCTCAGGTGTGCGGAGCCGGAGGCAAGGCATGAAGAAGAGTAGAAAGATGGCGCTCACGGGCATGCTGTGCGCGCTGGCGGTGGTGATTATGATGCTGGGCGGGGTCATCCCGCTGGCGACCTTCTGCTGTCCGGCGCTGGCGGGGCTGATGCTGATCCCGGTGTTCGTGGAGTGCGGCGAGAAGCTGAGCTGGTGCGCCTACGCAGCCATCGCTGCGTTGAGCCTGATCTTCTGCCCGGACAAGGAGGCCGCGCTGCTGCTGACCTTCATCGGCTACTATCCCATCCTGCGCTGGCGGCTGGATCAGCTGCGCAGCAGGCTTCTTCGGGTGGTCGCCAAGCTGGGCGTGTTCAACCTGGCGGTGCTCACCATGTACGCGCTGAGCATCCTCGTGCTGCAAATGGATCAGATTCTGCGGGAATATCAGGAGATGGGCCTTGCACTGACCGTCGCCTGCCTGCTGATCGGAAATATCACGCTGTTGCTCTACGACCGGCTGATCGCCATCATGACCGCGCTGTACGTGAACCGCCTGCGCGGACGGCTGATGAAGTAGAGCCAAAATGAACCCCTGCATGACGCTGCGTCATGCAGGGGTTTTGTCATATGCCGCGCGGGGAATCAGAACTCCTCGGCGGCCCCGGGCTTGCTTCTCCGGCAGGTCAGGGCTTCTCCGCGCCGCTTCCGGGCAAGGCGGGCGCGTCGCCGTCAAAGCCCTCGCGCTTCATACCGGCGGCCTCCTTCATCATCTCGATCTCGCGGGCCTTCATTTTATTGCCGTTGAACAGGTCGTAGAGCACGGGCACCACGAACAGCGTCATCAGCGTGGCGTAGCTCAGGCCGCCGATGGTGACCACGGCCATGGGCTGCATCATCTCCGCGCCCATGCCGGTGCCCAGGGCCATGGTGCTCATGCCCAGGATGGTGGTCAGGGCCGTCATCAGGATCGGGCGCAGGCGCACGCGGCCGGTTTCGATGAGCGCGTCGCGCTTGGACATGCCGCCGATGCGCAGCTGGTTCACGCTGTCGATGAACACGATGCCGTTGTTGACCACTACGCCGGAGAGCACCAGGAAGCCCAGCATGGCAACCAGCGAGAGATCCATGCCGGTGAGAATCAGCGCCAGCAGACCGCCGGTGAAGGCCAGCGGAATGGTGAACAGCACGATGATCGGCGACTTGAAGGACTGGAACTGGGCCACCATGATCAGGAAGATGAACAGCACGGCGACGATGAGCATGGTGCTCAGGTCGCTCATGTAGCCCATGACGGTCTCGTTTTCGCCGGAGATGGCCACTTCGCAGCCCTCGGGCGGCTGGTAGTCAACAAGCAGCGCCTCCAGATCCCGCTGCACCAGGTTGGCGCTGTAACCGTCGGATACGTCGAAGCTGACGGAAACGGTGCGCTTCTGGTTGGCGCGGCGAATGCTGGCGAGACTCTCGCCCTCGGCGATGGTGGCGATGTCGCCGATGCGCACAAATTTGGTGGAGCCAGCGGAGCTGACCTCGATCTCCATGTCCATCAGGTCGTTGGGTGTGAGGTCGCCGTTGCGGTCCTCGGAGACGTAGATGGTGTAGTCCCTGCCGTCCAGCGTGGCCTCGGTCAGCTCCACCGCGCCGTAGAGGCGCTGGGCCACGTACTGGTACACCTGGGCCACGGACAGGGAATTGTCGCTGGCCAGTTCCTTGTCCACGGTGATGGCCAGCTTGGGCTCGGCGGACTCGGAGCCGTCGTCGATGTTCTCCGCGCCGTCCACGCGGGCGCACAGCGCGGCCACGTCGGTGGCGGCGGCGCGCAGGGAGTCGATGTCGTCGCCGGTGACGTCGACGGAGATGCCGCTGCCCGCCATGGCGCTCATGTCCATGGTGCTCTCCTTGGCGGAGAAGACCACGCCCTCGCCGTCCGCCCACTCGGCGGCGGCTGCGTTGAGATCGGCCACGATGTCGGCGTTGGTGCGGCCGTCTTCCGGCGCAACCAGCAGGTAGTAGGAGTAGGTGGAGCCGCTGCCCATGCTGCTCATCAGCGACATGCCGTCGCCGGAGAGGGCCACGTCGTTCACGCCCTCCACGTCCATGGCGCGCTCCATCAGGCGCAGGGCGATCTGCTGCTGTGCGCTCTCGGAGATGCCTTCATCCTTGAAGCTCAGCGTGGCGCTCATCTGCGCGGAATTGACGCTGGGCATGAAGGAGACGCCCATGTCCTTGACCTGGTAGGCGCTGAACGCCAGCAGTCCCACCGCCAGCAGCAGCACCAGCAGCCGCACATGCAGCGCCCCGCGCAGCAGGACGGTGTAGCCCTTCTGAATCTTCGAGAAGATGCGCTGCTTCCGGGGCTTCGACTTCCTGAACAGCGCCGCCGAGGCGGAGGGCACCACGGTCATGGCCACCACCAGGCTGGCCAGCAGCGAGAAGGCGATGGTCAGGCCCATGTCGCTGAACAGGTCGCGGGCCATGCCCTGTACGAACACCACCGGCAGGAACACGCAGATTGTGGTCAGGGTGGAGGCGAACAGCGCTCCGGCAACCTGGTTCACGCCCCGGATGCTGGCGGTGAGGATGGGCAGGCCCTCCTCGTCGCGCAGGCGGTAGATGTTTTCGATGGATACGATGGAGTTGTCCACCAGCATGCCCACGCCCAGCGCCAGACCCGACAGGGACATGACGTTCAGCGTGATGCCGCTGAAGTACATGCACACGAAGGCCACGACCACGCTGGTGGGGATCGAAATGGCCACGATCAGCGTGGGCCGCCAGTCCAGCAGGAACAGAAGCAGGATGGCGATGGCCAGGATGCCGCCGTAGAGCAGGTTGCTGAGCACGGAGTCGATGATCAGCTCGATGTAGTCGCCCTGGTTCATCATCTCAACAACGTGCAGGTTCGGGTTTTCCGCCATCAGGCGCTCGCTCTCGGCGGTGATGTTCTTCGCGACCTCGGCGGTGGAGGCGGTGGACTGCTTCTCGAAGGACAGCATCACGCCGTTCTCGCCGTTCACCAGCGTGAACAGGTCGGCGCTGTTGTCGCTGATCTCCACGCTGGCCACGTCCAGCAGGCGGATGTCATCCACGCTGTCCAGACCCAGGTGCATCAGCTTCACCTGCTTCAGCTCCGCAAGGGAGGCAAACTCCGTGCCGATGCTGACCAGATAGCGGTCGTCGCCGTTGGAGACGTAGCCTGCGGGCAGATCGAGGTTCTGGGAGCCGAGGATGGCGGAGATGGTCTGGGTGGTGATGATGCCGTCGATGCCGGCGTTCTCCAATGCCTCGTCGCGATTCTCAGTAAACTCGTTCCAGGCCTCGGCCAGTTCGTCCTCGCCCTCGCGTAGGGCGGAGGATGCCTCGGCAAAGGCGCTCTCGGCCTGTGCGCGCGCGTCCAGCAGCTGCTGCCGGGCCTCGGCAAGGTTGGTGTCCTCGGTCACGCCCTCGATCATGCCGCCGGGCAGGACGCCCCGGTTGAGCTTGTCCAGCATGGTATCGATGCTGGCGATTCCGGCCTCCAATTGGGTCACGGCACTCTGGGCCTGGGCGTACTGCGCATTCAGCGTGTCGTCATCGGAGATCAGCAGGTAGGCCCTGTACGCGTCGCTGTCCTTCACGGCGGCGATCTGCTGATCCAGCGCCGCGATCTGGGAAACGATCGCCTCGCGGTCGCCGCTGCCCTCGATGGCCTGAGTCAGCTCGGCGATCTCCGCATCCAGCTCGGCAATGCGCGCCTCGCAGAGGGCGATCTGCTTGCGGGCCTCGTCGATCCGGCCCTGCACGGCGATCTCGCCGCCGTCCAGCAGCGCCAGGGAATCCTTCGCCTCCTCCAGCGCCGCGCTCTGCTTGTTCAGCGTCTCCCGCAGCGCGTCGTGGCGGGCGGACAGCGCGTCCACATCGGCCCGGGCGGCTTCGAGGATCGCCTGCTCGGCGGCCAGCTGCGCGCGCAGCTCCTCCAGCGTCGCGCCCTCGGCGCGCGCGGAACCGCCCAGCAGCAGCGCCAGAAGCTCGGTCGGCTCCCCGGCCTCCGCCGCGCGGGTGGCATCCACCACCGCCTCCATGGTGGGTGTGGCGGTGATTTCGATGGTGGGCGCGAGGCTTGCTTCGGCTTCAGGGGTGGCGGTCGCGTCGGGCTCGGGGGTATCGGTGGGAATCGGGGTATCGGTGGGCGCGGCGGTGGCCTGGGCCTTCTCCAGCGCCTCGATCTGGGCACTCAGGCTGTCAACCTTCCGCTGTGCTTCGTCGCGGCTGTTGATGGCGGTCTCCAGCTGGCTGCGCACGCCGGAGAGCTCGGCTTCGTTGGCGGTGATGTCGCTCTCCAACTGGGCGATGGTTGCCTTCAGCGACTCCGCGTCCAGCAGCAGCAGATCCTCGATGTACTTCTCCTGCGCGGCCTTCAGATTGGCCTGCTCCTGGCGGGCCTTCTGCGCGTCCTCCAGCTGCCTGAGCAGCGCGTCGGAGGGCTGCTCTCCGTCCAGCGCGTCCAGCTGAGCCTGCAGCGCGTCGCGCTGGGCCTCCAGAGCGCTCAGGGTCTCGGCCACCTGTTTAAACTGCGCCTTTTCTTCATCAGACATGTTCACCATGCCCTCGAGCTGCGCAAGCGCCGCCTGCGCGCTCTCCAGCTGGGCGCTCAGCTCCGCGCGCTGGGCGCTGAGTTGCCCGATGGCCCCGGGGAGCTGGGCGCTGCCCGCCTCGATGGAGGCCAGACCCTCGTCGATCTGGGCGAGGGTGCTCTCACGCATGCGGCCCAGCTGGGACTTGCCCGAGGAGAGCTTGCTCTGTGCCTCCTTCAACTGATCCTCCACGTCGGCCAGCTCCTCGTCCACCTCCCGGAGGATGGCGCTGTTCAGCGCGTCGATGCGGCTCTGCTCGATGGTGACGTCCACCTGCTGGGTCAGGACGCCGGAGGCGGTGACGCGGGCCACGCCGTCCACGGCCTCGTACTTGGACACCAGCGTGTCCTCCACGTAGTCGGACAGCTCGTAGAGATCCGCGCCGTCCAGCGACACCGTGGCGACGCTCACCGGCAGCATGTCCGGGTTCAGCTTCATCACCACCGGCGTGCCGATGGAATCGTCCCAGTCGCCCTCCAGCAGGTCGATCTGGGAGGAGATTTCCAGCAGCGCGGCGTTCATGTCCGCACCATTTTCGTACTCCAACACCACCAGCGACAGGTTCTCGCTGGAGGTGGAGTTGACGTTCTTCACGTCCGTCAGGGTGGAGAAAGCTGCCTCCAGCGGGCGGGTCACGTCGCTCTCCACGCGCTCGGGGGTCGCGCCCACATAGCTGGTGTAGACGATGACGTAGGGCAGGTCCATGCTGGGCAGCAGGTCCGTGGTCATGTTCTGGAAGGAAATCACGCCCAGCGCGATCACCAGGATGATGCCCACGATGACGGTATAGGGCTTTTTGACACTGAATTTGGCTAGCATTTGCTTTGTTCCTCCGTTGCCGAGGACGCATTTTCCTCTTCGGTCACAGTGACGAGCGCATCCACGAATTCGTTCAGCAGGTCGCCCAGCAGGGCCGCGCGCTCCACGCCGATGCGGTGCACGGCGCGCTCGATGTAGATCATGCGGGACTTCATGACGTGCACGAAGCTGCGCTTGCCCTCCGGCGTGGCCTGAATGTACACCACGCGCCGGTCACTGCTGCTTTGGGTGCGCTCGACCAGGCCGTTCTTCACCAGATGGTTCACCATCTGGGTCGCCGCAGGCTTGGAGATGGCCAGTGCACGGCTCACGTCCGTCATGCGCAGCCGCACGGGTTCAGTGCTCTCCTCCATGGAGACCAGCAGCGCCAGCAGGGCGACGTCGTTGGAGTACACTTCCTCTCCGTTTTCGTCCAGCTGCTGCGTGTGCACGATCTTCCCGATCCGCGCCATCAGCGAATAAAGATATTTCGTCGCCTCCGCGTACATGAAGTTTCACCTCAAAAATAGTTTTTAAACTTAACTGTTATCATATCCAACCATCCGCATGCCTGCAAGGAACATCCTGTTAAATGGATGGGGCGAGGCTGTGGCAGGAAGGCCCATAGATATGAAAAAGCCGCCCCGGAAACCGGAGCGGCCCAGTACGGCGGCTTATCACAGGGAGATGGGCAGAAACGCCAGCGCCACGGCGATCACGATGGACGGCAGCAGGTTCGCCACGCGCACCTTTCTGCCCCACACCAGATTCAGGCCCACGCAGAAGATCAGGATCGAGCCGATCAGCGAGAGGTTCGCCAGCGCCGCGTCGGTCATCAGCGGCCGGATCAGCCGGGCCAGCAGGGTCATCGCGCCCTGGATGCAGCCCACGGGGATCGCGGAGAAGATGCAGCCCTTGCCCATGGAGCAGGTCATCACCAGCACGATGATCAGGTCCAGCACCGCCTTGGTGGCGAGGATGGAAGAATCGCCGAAGACGCCGTCCTGAATCGATCCCACGATGGCCATCGCGCCGATGCTCACCGTGAGCGAGGCGGTGACGAAGGCGTCCACGAAGCCCTTCTCTCCGGAATTGCCGCTGCGAATCTTCAGCCACTGACCGAAGCGCTCGAACTTGTCCTCCAGGTTCAGCAGCTCGCCCAGCAGCGCGCCCAGCGCCAGACATGCCACCACCAGCATGGATCGTCCGCTGGACAGCGCGCCGTTCTGGATCGAGAGCATGCCCTGGAGCGCGCCTGCCACGCCGATGAACAGCACGCTCACGCCGCAGGCCATGTTCAGCGTGTCCTGATAGCGCTCCTTCAGAAAGCGGCCGCAGAAGAGGCCCAGCAGGCCGCCGATGACGATGCCGCCCACGTTCAATATCGTACCCAATCCAATCATGTCGCCATTTCCTCAGATGATGATTCCGCCCAGGTGGTCGATCTCGTGCTGGATGATCTGCGCCGTCCAGCCGCTGAAGTTGCGGATGCGCGTCTTCATCTCCCGGGTCTGCCACTGCACCTTGATCTCCCGGTAGCGCTTGGCCTTGCGCGTGCCCGTCAGCGACAGGCAGCCCTCCTCGGCATCAAACGGCTCCGACCGCCGCAGGATCTTCGGGTTGAACATCTCCATGTAGCCGCCCTCGGCCTCGAAGACGATGATGCGCTTCGCCTGACCGATCATGTTTGCCGCCATGCCCACGCACTTCCCCGCGTTGGAGCGCAGCGTGTCCAGCAGGTCGTCCGCAATCTGCGCGTCCGCCGCCGTCGCAGGTGCGGATTCCTTCCGCAGAAATTCCAGATCCCGCATGATGGGTTGTACCATGCTTCCCGCCTCCATTCTTTTCCAACTCGCATTATAGCACAGCTTCCCACTCGCGTCCATAAAAATTGCGTATTTTCATATACAACCTATTGACATAATGGGATTTATGTGGTAATATAAACCCATCGCGACACGCTGCGATGAATCCGCCGAAAGGATGCAAGGACATGAGTTTCTACTTTGAAAAGCTGGTGCGGGCCAACTTCCGCTTCGGACGAATGTGATGCTGCACAGGTTTCACGCAAAACAGCACATTTGAACGAAGAAAGGAAGCATCATCATGTCGAATTACAAGTTTGAAACCCTTCAGCTCCACGTTGGCCAGGAGACTCCCGATCCGGCGACCGATTCCCGTGCGGTGCCGATTTACGCCACCACGTCCTACGTATTCCGCAACTGTGAGCACGCTGCAGCGCGCTTCGGCCTGACCGACGCGGGCAACATCTACGGCCGCCTGACCAACTCCACCCAGGACGTGTTTGAGAAGCGCATCGCGGCGCTGGAGGGCGGCGTGGCCGGCCTGGCAGTCGCCTCGGGCGCGGCGGCGATTTCCTACACCCTTCAGGCGCTGGGCCAGAACGGCGGCCACTTCGTCTCCCAGAAGACGATCTACGGCGGCAGCTACAACCTGCTGGCTCACACGCTGACGGGCTTCGGCATCAGCGCGAGCTTCGTAAACATCCACGACCTCACAGAAGTTGAGGCCGCGATTCAGGACAACACCCGCGCCATCTACATCGAGACGCTGGGCAACCCCAACAGCGACATCCCGGACATCGACGCGCTGGCGGAGCTGGCCCATAAGCATGGCCTGCCGCTGGTGGTGGACAACACCTTCGGCACGCCCTATCTGATCCGCCCCATCGAGCACGGCGCGGACATCGTGGTGCACTCCGCGACCAAGTTCATCGGCGGCCACGGAACCACGCTGGGCGGCGTGATCGTGGACTCCGGCAAGTTTGACTGGGCCGCATCCGGCAAGTATCCGGCCATCGCCGCGCCGAACCCCAGCTACCACGGCATCTCCTTTGTGGAGGCCGTCGGCCCCGCAGCCTTCGTGACCTACATCCGCGCGATCCTGCTGCGCGACACCGGCGCGACCATCTCGCCCTTCGCGGCCTTCCTGCTGCTGCAGGGCACCGAGACGCTGTCGCTGCGCCTGGAGCGCCACGCGGAGAACACTAAAAAGGTTGTGGAATTCCTTGCGAACCATCCGCTGGTGGAGCACGTCAACCATCCGTCGCTGCCGGATCATCCGGACCACGCGCTGTACGAGAAGTATTTCCCCAACGGCGGCGGCTCCATCTTCACCTTCGAGATCAAGGGCGGCGTGGCGGAGGCCCACAGGTTCATTGACAATCTGGAGATCTTCTCGCTGCTGGCCAACGTGGCGGATGTGAAGAGCCTGGTGATCCACCCGGCCACCACCACCCACAGCCAGCTCAGCCCCGAGGAGCTGCTGGATCAGGGCATCAAGCCCAACACCATCCGCCTGTCCATCGGCACCGAGC
>CAMBWJ010000033.1 GCA_945871545.1 uncultured Clostridia bacterium
GGTTGTCCTCGTCGGTCTTGCCGCAGAGGCCGTCGATGGGCGGCTTCTCCACGAACTTCTCCGGCAGGCCCAGCGCGCGGCCCACGGCCTTGACCTCCTGCACGGTCAGCTGGGACAGCGGGCTGAAGTCGCCCACGGAGTCGCCGTAGCGGGTGGAGTAGCCCACCCAGTCCTCGGAGAGGTTGCAGGTGTTGGCCACGCGGCCGTTGACGCTCTGGGACACGGCGTACACCGTGGACATGCGCAGCCGCGGCGGCAGGTTCTGCACGGTCTGGGGAGTGATGTTTTCGCCCAGCGCAGTTTTCAGCTGGCCCATCAGGCCGTCGTAGGCGGCGTGAATGTTGATTTCCACCGCGCGGATGCCCAGATGCGCAACCAGATCACGGGAGACCTGGATATCGAACTGCTCACCGTTGGGCATCAGCACGCCCACCACGCGATCCCTGCCCAGCGCCTCGGCGCACAGCGCGGCAACCACCGAGCTGTCCTTGCCGCCGGAAATGCCCAGCACGGCATTGCAGCCCTTGCCGTTCTCCTCAAACCAGTTCCGAATCCATTCCACGATCTGTTCCCTGACCTTGCCGGCATTGAATTCCATAACGATCCCTCCATTGCGTCGCATTGATATTCGTTGTTTTACTTGGATTTCCGGGTGAAGAGCACAAAGGGATCGCCCTCGGGCCAGACCTGCACGCTCTGGCGATAGGTCTGCCCGGTGAGCGACGATGCGATCTCCAGATACCAGTTCACGCGGCTGTACATGTACTGGTACAGCTCGTTCAGCGTGATGCTGCCGTCGTAGTCCGTATCCGCGCCCATGGTGCCCCAGTCGTCGCGGTCAACGTCCCAGCCCGCGCCGTCGCACAGCGCCCGGGCGAACGCCGTGACCATGGTTCCCGCGCCCGCGTCGGCGTTGAAGGCGATGCGGTAGCTGTCCTGATCCAGACCCGCGCTGGCGAGCACCTTGTACTTGCTGCCACGGATCGCCGCGCCGGAGAACGCGCCGGTGATCCCCTTCGCAAAGTCCTCATACTCCGAGGCCGCGCCGATGGCTCCGCCGCTGCCGCAGCTGTCGATGAGCACCACCACGGTTCCGGGGATGGCCCGCAGCTCCCGCTCCAGATCCCGCGCCGAGATGGATGAGCCGTCCGACAGCTCCAGAAAGCTCATGCCACCCTCGTAGGAGCCGTGGCAGGTGATGTAGAACAGCGACACGTCCTGGGGCGTGGCGTTGCGGAAGGTGGAACGGATCTCGGCGATCAGCTCCGCCTTGCTCAGATCCTCCGCGCGGCGGGCAACGAAGCTTGCGTCCTCAAACTCCGCCGTCTCCAGAAGAGACGCGATGGCCTGCATCGAGGCCTTCGAGCCGGTGCGCACGGTGTTTTCCTCGAAGGGGTAGTTCTCCTCGCTCACCAGCAGCGCGCGGTACTTGCGCACCGCCGGACTGACGTACACCTCGATGCTGGCGGAAACCGTGCCGCGCGCGTTCGACACCGTAAGCACGGTCTCGCCGCTCTGCAGGCCCTTGACCACGCCGTCGCGGGAGACGCTGGCGATCAGCGGGTTCTCCATCACGTAGCGCAGGCGCTGGTCGGAGGCGTCCTCCGGGGTGAAGTTCACGAGCACCGCCGCATCGTCGCCCACGCTGAGCCGGATGGCCTCGCCGGCGATTTCAATCTTCTCCAGCGCCACGAACGCCACCTCCACGCTGCAGCTGGCCTCGGACAGCATGCCGTAGGCAGTGATGCGCGCCGTTCCCGGGCGCAGACCCACGATGCGTCCGTCCGGCAGCGCCCGGGCGATCTCCGGGCTCTCCGAAACCCACATGAGCGCCTCGCCCTCGATCTCCCGGGCCAGTGAAAGCTCTCCTCCGGCGGTCAGGCCGTACGCGGACTGGGAAAACTGAAGTCCCGCCAGTTCGCGCTCCTCCGGGCGGTGCAGGTTCAGGGCGTAGTAGCCCGTGCCCCCCGCAGGCGCGCTCACCCGCAGGTAGTAGCTGCGACCAGCCTCCGTCGCCGCGCGCAGCATGCACGCGCCGCCGCTGAGGTTCTCGAATTGGGCGATCAGCGCGCCGCCGCCGTCAAAGAGCATGGCGCTCATGGACAGCTCCGTGCCCTCCGGCACGCAGGTGAGCATCAGCATGCCCGTCTGCTCCGCCTGAAAGCTGTACCAGTGCGCGTCGTAGGCGTGGGCGATCATCTTCTGGCTGGGCTCGTTCTCCCGAGCCGACAGCGGCTGGTTGTAGCAGCGGCTGAGCGCGTCGCGGGCAACCTCGATCAAGGCGCTGCCGCTGCCGGAGACGCGCACGGTGTAATTGACCCCCGCCACCAGCCACTGCGTGAGGATCTCGCCATCGCCCTCGCCTTCCGCGATCACCTCGCCGTCCTCCAGCAGCTCCGCCCGTGCCTCCACGCTGCCGCCGTCGGCGGAAAAGACGTAGAGCGAATAATTGCTGTTGGCCTGGGGCACATAGTCGAACTCATAGTCCGCGCGGGAGAGCTCCGCAAGGCGCATCGGGTCGCTCCCGGACAGCGCAAGCGCGCCGACCGATGCAGCCGGCGCGATGAGAACCAGTATCAGCAGCAGAAGCGCCGCCCGTTTCAGCTTGCGCATGATCCTCCCGCAGAAAATTTTACTCCGCTTTCAGGTATTCCAGTTTGCAGTAGCCCTCGTACTCGGCGGTGCGCGCCTGCACCCAGCCGCCCTCGTCCGCCTCGCCGCAGACGATCAGCCGCCGTCCGTTTTTCAGCTGCGCCACCACCTGCGACTGCGTGGTGGGTGCCTGGCGCAGGTTCAGCGTGGACGAGGCGTCGCCCAGCTGCACCACGGCGTAGTACTCGCCCGCCTCCAGCTCCGGCAGGGGCGCAGGCGTGGGGGTGGGCGTGGGCTCCGGACGGGCGCGACCCACGCTGTCGGGCAGGGCCGAAAGCTCCTCCAGCTCGGGATAGGCCCAGTCGATCTGCTCCAGCGTCATGCCCGGATAGTAGAACTTCAGAATCTCGATCCAGTCCATGCCCTCCACGCCGGCCATGCGCTGCGCGCCGCGCTGGCTCATGCCAACGCCGTGGCCGAAGCGGCGCAGCTGAATCGTGTAGCCGTCGCCCTCCTCCAGCACGCTCACCAGCTCGTAGTCGCTGCCGTTCAGGCCCAGATCCAGCTCGTCCTTGATCTGTTCATATACGTCCAGCTCCACCTCCACCGGATCAGAAATGTCCATGCGCACGGGGGTCAGCTCGAAGGGTGCAAGCAGGCGCAGGCGGCGCAGATAGTCGATGGAGAACAGCGCCTGGTTGGCCGCAGGGCTGTCGGTCGCATCCATCGGCGCGCCCGGATCGCCCTCCGCCGCCATGTAAACCATCTCCGAACGGCTCATTTTCAAGGAGAAGCGCAGCTTCGTGTACATATGGCTGCCCTCCGCCTTCTCCTCCGCCGGAGTGATGGACAGAATCTCCTCGATGCGCAGATCCTCATAGCCCGTGTCCGCCAGCGCCACGTCCGCAGCGTCCAGCAGCATGGCCTTCAGCCTCGGACTGCCCTCGCAGGAGCGGCTGAAGTGCAGGGAATTGACCATGCTGTTGGGGTTCGCCAGATCGTAGAGATCGTCCCGGCGCTCCAGATACCCGTAGTCGCCGCTGCCGCTCCACACATCTGAAGGCAGCGCCACGGTGCCGCCGTTGCTGGCGGTGTAGTAGCAGGTGGCGAAGCCGCCGTTGTAGGTGCCCACCACGCCCTCGGTGTCCTCCACGGCCTGAATCACATTGGTATAGTCGCCGTCCAGGCCCTTGTACACCTGATCGGCGGTGGTATCCACCAGATCGTAGTCCCGGTCGCCGGCGTTCCACTTGCGCTGCATGGCGTAGGTGCGCGCGGCAACCGCCTGGGCCTTGAGGGCCTCCAGCGGCCAGGAGTCGCTCATCTCGTAGGCCACCACGCCGCAGAGATAGTCCTCGATGCGGATGGTGAGCACCGGACGCAGACCGCCGCCCTCGCTGCGCGTGACCGTCAGATCGCCCGCGTAGAGGTTGTCCCGCCCGGATTCGGCGATGTACATGCCGTTTTCGTCATCGCCGCTTGCCTGGCGGGTGAGGGTCAGGGTATCGCCCATGTTCAGCGTGAGTCCCCCCACGCAGAGGTAGATCGCGTCGCCGCCGTCGGAGAGCACGATCTGGGTGTCCCGATCGAAGCGGAAGCCCGCGTCGTGCTCCACGGTGTACACGCCCGCGAGCCGGATCGTCAGGTTCTCCGGGTCCGAGAGGGACTTCAGGTACACGCGCAGCATGCCGTCGTCCTCGATGGCGCTGTCCTCAACGCCGTCGCCGAAGCCGAACAGGCTCAGCGCGCAGGCCGGTGTGCTCCAGGCCAGCAGCGCGCACAGCGTCAGCGCCAGCGCGGCCCGCAAAGTATACTTGTTCATATCCAACCTCCTGTGTCCGTCGAATGCTTCCAGTTCCAGTATCGGCCGGATTTTTCCATTCAAACGGGCAGCGGAAAATTTCGTGGGCGCAGGCTAGGTCAGCAGATCCACCACCAGCTTCACCACCAGCAGCGCAAGCACGCCCAGCATCACATAGCGGATGAGCTTCGCGCCCCGCGTGAGCGCCAGCTTCGAGCCGATCCACGCGCCGCACACGCTGAAGCACATCGCGGGCACCGCCAGGGCATAGATCACCTGGCCCGCGCAGATGCGGGTGATCAGCGAGGTCATGTTGCTGGCGAGGTTGACCGGCTTGGCCGTCGCCGAGGCCGTGACCATGTCCATGCCGATCAGCGACGAGAACAGCAGGATCAGAAACGTGCCCGTGCCGGGGCCGAAGAAGCCGTCGTACAGGCCCATCAGCGCGCCGCTGAGCAGGCACAGCATCAGCCGCTTGCGGGTGACGGGCTTGGGCTGGGTCTGCACGTCCTTCTTCAGGGCAACCAGCACCGCCACCACCGGGATGGCCACGATCATGAAGATGTGCATGAATTCGTTGCCCAGGCGGTTGGACAGCCAGGTTCCGAACCAGGCGCAGGGCAGCGTGCCCGCGATGGCGAAGGCTGCGGGCAGCCACAGAATCTTCCTGCTTTTAAAGAAGCGGAACGTCGCCGCCACGGTTGCGAAGCACGCGGAAAACTTGTTGCAGCCGGAGGCCAGGCCGTAGGGCAGGCCCGCCAGGGTGTAGGCCGGCAGGGAGATCAGTCCCCCGCCGCCGCCGATGGAGTCCACCAGCGCCGCCAGAAACACCAGCGGCAGAACAATCAGATAGGTCCCGACAGTCAGCTCCAAGTTTCTCACTCCAAATACTCCACATATATATCCGCTATCTATTATAACATGAACACCGTCACAGGAATTGGACGAAATCCGACCTTTTGGAAGCGATTTTGTTGAAAATCGGACAAAGCGGCAACAATGCGGGCACATCGCCCGTCTGAGGAAGCAAAGGCACTTGCACCGAATCGGAAACTCCGCTATAATCGGGGATGGATAGAGTTCAGAGAGGGGGAGGCTGCCCATGAGCGCGAACGCATACGAGATTCTGGCGCTGGCAATGCGCTATGTATTTGCGTTTCTGATGCTGCTGATCGTGCTGCGCGCCTGGCGCATCACCTCCATCGACAGCCGCCGCGCCCGCAAGCTGCGCAGGCTGTCCCCCCAGACCGGCATCATCGGCGAGATGCTGGTGATGGACGGCGGCGAGCGCGCCAGGCCGGGCATGCGCTATCCGGTGACGCTGGAGGGCAGCATCGGCTCAGCCAAGACCGCGGACGTCCGGGTGCGCCACAGCAGCGTGCGCCGCCGCCACGCCTACTACTTAATGACCGACGACGGCCTGTTCGTGCGCGGCCACGCCAGCGCCCGGATTCGCCGCGACCACGGAAACCTCGAGCGCGAGGTACTGCTGCGGGACGGCGAGACGCTGCAATTGGGAAAGGTGTCGCTGCTGCTGGTGCTCTCCGGCGCGGACAGCGCCCCCGAGGAGATCCACCGCACGGTGCTGCGCCACCGCCGCGCTCAGGCTCGCCCGGAGGAGGATTTCCCGGACGATGAAGAGGAGATCGATTCCCTCTTTGAGGCCGGCGGGGATGCGGACGAGATGTTCTTCTCCAACCCCGCGAGCTGTCTCAATCCCGAGGATTTCGACGAATACGACGATCCCTACGACGAATACGACGATCCGAACTGAATCACAAAAGAGGTAGATCTACATGCTACAGGAAATCGCACCCCGCCATCTGGACAACCAGTACCACCCCCAAGCCATCGGCCCCGGCGCAAAGATCTGCGCCTTCCGCGAGAAGAGCATCCTCGTCTCCCTGCGGGATGACGAGGTTCTGCTGCCGGACTGGGAGCAGCTGAAGGATTCCATCCAGCGCAGCGTGTACCTGTTCTCCATTGATGAAACGCCCTACTTCCTGGCGGAGCTTGCGCCGGAAGCGGAACTTCCCGAGGGCTTTGCCTACGACAACGTGCGCTCCCACCGCAGGCTGCATCCCAAACACACGGTGTACGCGGAGATGACCGCCTGGCACCTGTACGTGTGGTACCGGGACAACCGGTTCTGCGGGCGCTGCGGCAAGCCCACCCATCACGACGGCAAGCTGCGCATGCTGTCCTGCCCGGACTGCGGCAACATGATCTTCCCGAAGATCTGCCCGGCGATCATCGTGGCCGTGACCGACGGCGACCGCATCCTGCTGACCAAGTACTCCGGCCGGGAGTACAAGAACTACGCCCTGGTCGCGGGCTTCACCGAGATCGGCGAGACCGCCGAGGAGACGGTGCAGCGCGAGGTGTTCGAGGAAACGGGCGTGCACGTGAAGAACATCCGCTACTGGGCCACCCAGCCCTGGGGCATCGACACCGACCTGCTGCTGGGCTACTTCGCCGAGCTGGACGGCTCCGCGGACATCACCATGGATCGGGAGGAGCTGTCGCTGGCGGGCTGGTACCGTCGGGACGAGCTGAGCCTGCCCGCCGACGACGTGAGCCTGACCAACGACATGATCCGCGCCTTCATCGAGAACCGCCACGTCCGCTGAAGCGCCGCAAAATGATTTGAGAAGGGAGGCATGGCGATGCGAACGCAGAAGAAGGTGGAAAAGATGCGCCGGGCGCTGATGCGCTCGAACACGCGGCTGCTGCTGACGGCGGTGGTGATCTTTCAGGCGCTGGCCATGCTCCTGATCGCGCTGAAGCCGGAGACCACCTCCTTGCAGCCGCTGATTTTCGCGGCGGCGATTCCGCTGGTCACCATTCTGGTAACGAATTTGATGGGAAAAATCTGGCTGGTGGATCGGGCGATCCTGATTCTGGTGCTGCTGCTTGCCTCAGTGGGGCTGATCGCGCTGTCGGACGTGTGCCGCTCGGAGGAGACGCCCCGCAGTCAGGCGATCTACGCGCTGGCGGGCGTGGTGGCGATGTTCGTGGGCGCGGGGCTGATTCGCGGCCTGTCCGACTGGAAGAAGCGCGCGCCTCTTTTGATGGCGCTGTGCGCCGTGGCGCTGCTGACCCCCTGGCTGCCGTCGCCCATCGGCGGCTGGCACGACGGCGCGCGCAACTGGATTCACCTCGGCCCCGTCTCCGGCCAGCCCAGCGAATTCATGAAGCCGGTGCTGATCGTGATTCTGGCGGCGGGCTTCAGCAACCGCGCGCGCTTCTCCCGCTGCCTTCCCTACATCGCCTTCGCGGCGCTGTGCTGTGGAATCCTGCTCTCCGAGCGCGACCTGGGCGCGCTGCTGCTGTACTTCCTGACCACGGTGCTGATGTACTACGTGGCCAGCTCCAACGGCGCGCTCTGCGCGGCGGGCCTGGGCATGGGCGCGGGCGCGGCGGTGATCGCCTACAACGCCATGCCCTACGTGCAGGATCGCGTGGCGATCTGGAAGAACCCCTGGAGCGACCCGCTGGACGCGGGCTATCAGGTGGTGCGCGCGCTGGCGGCCATCGGCTCCGGCGGCCTGTTCGGCATGGGCCTGGGGCTGGGCATGCCCCGCAGCGTGCCGCTGTACCACTCCGACTTCATCTTCACCTCCATCGCGGAGGAATTCGGCCTGATCTTCTCCATCGCATTGATGGCGGTGTACGTGCTCATCATCATGCGCGGGCTGATCGTGGCCATGAACGCCCGCACCAGCTTCCACTCCATCACGGCCTTCGGTCTGGTGGCGATTCTGGGCCTGCAGGCGCTTTTGATCATCGGCGGCAACACGAAGCTGCTGCCCCTGACGGGCGTGACGCTGCCGCTGGTGAGCTACGGCGGCTCCTCGCTGGTGAGCTGCTTCTTCTCCATGGGCATCCTGCTGGGCATCTCCTCCATGAACGCCGAGGATGAAGCCCGGGACATCGAGAAGATCGCCCTGCAAGAGGAGGTGCGCCTGTGAAGGAGCTGCGGCGCAACATGCGCATCATCGGCACGCTGCTCATGGCGCTGTTCATCTGCGCGGGCGCGTGGTTCGGCGTGACCGTATACACCCAGGGCGACACCTGGGCCTCGGACGTGTACAACCCCCGGCTGGCCCGCAGCTCGTCGGATCGCGGCGACATCACCGACCGCGACGGCGTGGTGCTGGCCACCACCGACGATGAGGGCAAGCGCGTGTATCTGGAGAACACCGCCGCCCGGCGTGCGCTCTCCCAGACCGTGGGCGACACGGCGGGCATGTCCGGCGCGGGCGTGGAGACCTTCTTCTCCGCCACGCTGCTGGATCTCTCCACCAGCCTCACCGACCGCCTGAGCGAGCTGTTCAACGACGCGCGGCACGTGGGTTCCAGCGTGCAGATCACCGTGGACGCACAATTACAGGCCGCCATCGCCTCCGCCTTCCCCAGCGGCTACAAGGGCGCGGTGTGCGTGACCAACTACAAGACCGGCGAGATTCTGGCCATGGTTTCCCTGCCCAACTACGACCCCTACGCCGTCTCCAGCGACAGCGAGGAGGGCGTGGCCGACACGGCCTACCTGAACCGCTGCCTGCAGGGCCTCTACACCCCCGGCTCGGTGTTCAAGATCGTGACCCTGGCAAGCGCACTGGACTACGACCCCGGCGTGCTCAACCAGGTCTTCACCTGCTCGGGCACCTGGGAGTACGAGGGCGGCAGCATCGTGTGCATGAGCGGGCGCACCGCCCACGGCAACGTGACGCTGGAGCAGGCCTTCACCAAGAGCTGCAACGTGACCTTCGGCAAGCTGGCCTACCAGCTGGGCGCGGATCGCCTGCGCGCCACCGCCGAGGCCTTCGGCTTCAACGAGAACTTCAAGTTCGGCGACTTCGTGGTGTACAACTCCTCCTTCCCGGATGAGATGCGCAACATGAACAGCCTGGTCTGGGCCGGCATCGGTCAGGGCGAGGTGCTGGTGACCCCGCTGCACATGGCGATGATCTCCGGCGCAGTGGCCAACGGCGGCGTGATGATGCAGCCCTATCTGGTGAAGAACATCACCACCTCGCTGGGCCAGACCACCCGCAAGGGCGCGTCCAGCGCCTACCGCCAGGTGATGAGCGCCTCCACCGCCTCGACCATCGCAAAATACATGTACGAGACCGTCAAGTCCGGCACGGCCACGAAGGGCGCGGTCAGCGGCTACACCGTCTGCGGCAAGACCGGCTCCGCCGAGACCAGCGACGACAAGACCAAGGCCACCAACGCCTGGTACACCGGCTTCCTCTTCGAGAACGATCACCCCTACGCGGTGTCCGTGGTCATCGAGGAGGGCGGCGCGGGCGGCAACCTGGCCGCAGAGACCGCCGCACAGGCGCTGAAGTACGCCATTCAATACGTGGGATAATCCCTTCTTTGGAGGATTCATATGGAACTGAGAATCGACAACCTGACCCAGCGCTACCGCGGCGTGACCGCCCTGAAGGGCGTGAACACGCAGTTGCGCGGCGGCGACGTCTGCCTGCTGCTCGGCCCCAACGGCAGCGGCAAGACCACGCTGATGAAGCTGATTGCCGGCGTCGCCAGCCCCAGCGCGGGCGCGATCACCTTAGGCGGCACGCCCATCGGCCCCAAAACCAAGGCCCGCATCGCCTACATGCCCACCGAGAACTACTTCTACAACTACATGAGCGTGCGCGACGCGGGGAAGTACTACGCGGACTTCTTCTCCGACTTCGATCTTTCCGCCTACGGGGAGCGCATCGAGCGCGCGGAGCTTGATCCCCGCGCGTCCATCCGCACGCTGTCCTCGGGCATGAGCGCCAAGCTGCGCCTGTCGCTGATCCTCAGCCGCGACGCGCAGGTGATGATGTTCGACGAGCCCATCAACGGCGTGGACATGCTCACCCGGGACTGGGT
>CAMBWJ010000034.1 GCA_945871545.1 uncultured Clostridia bacterium
AGTCATAGAGATCGCGCACGGGCGTGTGATCTCTGCCGATGATGCGCTCCAGCCCGTAGATGGCGCCCAGCATGTGGGATTTGTTGATCATATCGCTGCCGCCCACGCCCACGAACAGATTCTTGGTGTAGTTGCCCATGCCGACGACCTCGTGGGGGACGACCTGGCCCATGGAGATGATCAGATCGTACGAGGGATCGAGAACCCGCCGGTCGATTTCCACATCGATGGATTCCGTCCAGAGGCCATCGGAGAGCCGGGCAAGATAATCGCCGGGAACCGTGCCGAGCCTGACGACGTCGGTGCGCCAGTTGTGGTACTGCAGCGCTTCGTAGGGAATATCGCCGAACATGATGTCCGCCTCTTCCCTTGTGACGGCATAGTGCGAACCGACAGCGGGCATGATGTCCACCTCAACGCCCGCGTCCCTGAGCAGGTGATAGTACAGATTGCAGACGAGTCCGCAGTTGGAATTGTAACGGGTAAAATCCGGCGGGAGCAGCAGGACCTTTTTCAGCTCTCTGCCTTCAAGGGAGCGCTGAAGCGCTCCCCTGAACTCATCCCGCGAAAGTCCGTTTGGACTTGCAGCCAAATATTCCTTATGCATTTCAGTAGGTTCCGACCTGCGGCTGGCCGGTATGACAGGTGATGCCGCCGTCGATGGGAAGGTTCACGCCGTTGATGGCGTCGGATTCGCGGGCGCCGAGGAAGACGCATGCGTTGGCGACCTCCACGGGATCGGCGATCAGGTGCGTGGGGTAATTCTGGCGGAACAGCTCCTCGGAGCCGGGCACGCATTCAAAGGTGTGCTCTGCGATTGCCGTGCGGACGACGCCCGGGCACACCGCGTTCACGCGAATGTTGGAGTCGGCGTAATCCAGGGCCATGGCGCGGGTGAGATTCGTGATCGCGCCCTTGGCCGTGTTGTAGGCGCACATGGCGTAATCGGCGCAGATGCCGGAAACGGAGGACATGTTGATGATGCTGCCCCAGCCGCCCTCCAGCATTTGCGGCAGGATGTAATAGCTCACCAGGTAGACGCCGCGCAGGTCGATGCCCATGATGCGGTCCCAGGCCTCCGGGGGCGTCTCCAGCAGCTTGCCCGCGAGATGAATGCCGGCGTTGTTGAACAGGATTTCGCAGTTGCCGAAGGTGTCCTTCACGTACTGCGCCAGCGCCTTGACCTGTGCTTCGTCGGAAACATCGCACTGAACATAGCGAACATTGGCGTCGATGCCTGCGTCCTTCAGCTCCTGCATGAAGTCGGAGATCTTCTCCGGGGCTCTGCGGGAACAGAATACAACCTTGGCGCCTTCCTCGGCAAAGCGGCGAACCGTTGCGAGGCCGATGCCGGAGGAACCGCCCGTGATGAGGGCGACTTTATCTTTCAAACGCATGGTGTACCTCCATCAGCCTTCCTGCAGGCGGGCGATCATTGTGGCGGAATCGGTGACCTCGCCGAACTGGGGGAGGATGTACTTGATTCCGAATTCATGCATCTCCTGCGTCCAGGAAGCGCACAGATCCTCGACGACGTGGATGTTGTAGCCCAGCTCGGAACCGTAGCGCGCGGTGCTGTCGACGACGAAGTTGGTCGCCACGCCCGCGAGATACAGCTCGGTGATGCCCTTCGCGCGAAGGATCTGGTCCAGGGTGGTGTAGGAGAACGCGGAGGTGTTGGTGTTGCGGATGATGATGTCGCCTTTGACGGGCTTGATCACGTCGGGATTGGTGGTGCCCCAGGTGTCGACCAGGAAGGAGTTGGTCTCGCGGGAGGCGGTGCAGATCGGCAGGTTGTGGTCGCCGAGCTCCGGATAGCCCTCGGAGAACATGTTGTTCACATAGAACACCTGCATACCGGCCTTGCGGGCGGCTTCCAGTGCGGTTTTGATCTTGTCGAGCGTGCCGCGGCGGGAAACCTCGGCGAAAGCGCCGCTTCCGCTGTACAGGCCCTTGGGATCCACGATGTCGTTCTGGCAATGCATAACGATCAGGCAAGTCTTCTTTGCATCCATGGAAATCGTCTCCTTATATGTTTGATGGTTTTGCGTGTGTCAGATTGCGCCGATGTCGGCGTAGGCCTGCTGCAGGGAGGAACCGTTGAGCAGGCGGTTGCGAACCTCATCCTCGCGCTCGATGGTTGCGAGTGCCGCGTCGAGAACCTCCTCAACGATGTCCTTCGGGATGACGATGACGCCGTCGATGTCGCCGAAGATGTAATCGCCGGGGTTGATGGTGACGCCGTCGATGGTAACGGGGATCTGGCACTCGTTGATCTCGCAGCGGCCCTTGGAGGTGCGGGGATCCTTGCCGCGGTAGAACAGCGGGAAGTCCATTTCCTTCAGCGCCTTCATGTCGCGCGCATAGCCGTCCAGCAGAACGCCTGCGCCCTTGCGGCCCTTGACGGCGGTGGCGAACAGCTCGCCGAACACGGCGCAATTGTAGTTGCCGCGGATGACCAGGACATAGATTTCGTTCTCGCCCAGCTGGTCGACGACCTTGCACTGCGCGGTCAGCGGATCCTCCGGCATGGAATACTGCTCGGTGCCGATGGAGGTGAAGGCGGGCCCGAAGATGACGGTGTCGTCGGTCAGGCCGTGGATTGCGTTGCTCAGGCTCTGGTTGCGGTAGCCCTTCTGATCGAGAACGTCGGAAATGATGCCGGCGTAAAGCTTATTTTTGAGTTCATTGATCCTGCTATCGTATTTCATGTTGATCTCCTCCCAATACTTGATTGACTTTTATGTGCTTGAATTTCAGTCCATGGGTTTTGCGTCGATCCATTCCTCAAAGCTGAGGCCCATATCCTTGCCGATGTGGATCAGCTCCTCGACGGTCTTGTCGCTTGCGGGAATGCCGGTCTTCATCTTTTCGATGGTGGATTCCACTTCCTTCTCACCGTGGGTGTAGATGCGGTCGTGTCCGTCGGCCTTGGGGCTGTCGCGAAGCTCCTGAAGCAGGGTGGACATGCGCGCCTTGATTTCCTTCTTGTCGCCGAACATGCCGTAATCCAGGGCGAAGAAGCCGAAGCTGGTATCTCCCATGCCGCCGTTCTTGACGTGGGGCGAGGTGTCGCCGCCGGAAAGGATGCCGGTGAACAGCTCTGCGATGATGCCCAGACCGTAGCCCTTGTGGGAACCGGTGTACATGGTCTCGCCGCCGATGGGGAAGATGCCGCCGAATTGCTTTGCGTTGATGTTGTCCAGCACGTGCTGAGCGTCCCCGCAGCTGCGCCCGAATTCGTCGGCTGCCCAGCCGGGCTCAAGCGTACTGCCGCGCTTGTTGTAGATTTCGATCTTGCCGCGGGGAACCACGGTGGTTGCCACGTCGAACAGGAACGGATAGGGATCGGCGGGCATGCCCAGCGCCAGCGGGCTGGTGCCGAGCATCGCCTTCTTGCCGAAGGTGGGAATGGCGATCGCCTCCGTGTTGGTGGAGCTGCCGCCCATCAGATCGTTCAGAACCGCCATGCGCGCATAGTAACCGGCGATGCCGTAGTGATTGCAGTTGCGCACGGTGACCGCGCCGAAGCCGTGCTCCTTGGCCTTGTCGATGGCCATGTTCATGGCCTTGACCGCGGTGGTCTGACCCATGGTGCGGTCGGCCTCGATGACCGCGCTGACCTTGGTCTCAAAGACGATCTCGGGCTTCGCCTTCACGTCCACGAGCTTGCGCTCAAGGGAGCTGTGATAGCGCTGCATGCGCTGAATGCCATGAGATTCGATGCCGAACAGGTCGGCGGTCAGAACGACGTCAACGATCTGCCTGCATTCCTCGTCGGTGAATCCGTGCCTGCGGAAGATTTCTTCGCAGTAGGCGCGGGTCTGTTCAACGGGAAGATAACTGTAAGCCATAATCTACCTTCTTTCCGAATTTGTTGCCAGGGGCATGCGGGACGGGATTGCCCGCGGCAAATGCGAATTACTGCTTCTTTCTGCGTCCGTACACGACGACCAGCAGAATGATGATCAGGAAGCCTTCCACCACCTGCTTGCCCGCCTCGGCCATATTCAGGATGGTCATCAGGGAGTTGAGAACCATCATGATGCCGACGCCGGCGATCGTTCCCACGTAGCCGCCGCTGCCGCCCATGATGCTCGTGCCGCCGATTACGACGGCCGCGATGGAATCCATGTTGTAGGACGCTGCGGTGGAGAGATAGCCTTTTTCGGTGAAGCCGAGGAACATGAAGCCGGTGATGCCCGCCATGATCGCGGCGATGACGTATACGGTGATCATAACGCGCGCAGCATTGATGCCGGCATAGCGGGTTGCCTCGGGATTGGTACCGATTGCATGGATGCTGCGGCCGAAGGTGGTGCATTTCAGCATGATGATGGTTGCCGCCGATAGGATGATCCATACGATGGACACGCCGTTCATGATGCCGAGGATCTTGTCATTGGCGATTGCCGAGAGGATGGGGGAGGCGTGGCCGCCGGGAGCGCCCTTGCAGTACAGCATGGTGATGCCGTAGCACACGGTGCCGCTGGCGAGCGTCATGACCATGGAGGGAATTCTCAGGTAATAGACGCCGGCGCCGTTGACGAGACCGATCAGCACGCAGACGGCCATGATGATGCCGAAGCTGGACCAGGTGCGCGCTGCCGAGCCGTTGATCATCTGCGCCGCCATGACGTTGCTCAGCAGGATCACATAGCGCAGCGAGAGGTCAACGCCGCCCGTGAGGATGATCAGCGTCTGGCCGATGCAGGCGATTCCCAGGAAGGACACCTGCTTCATGATGCTGTACAAATTTCCGGTGGACAGAAAGCCGCGGTTGATGAAGTTGGCGACCAGCGCCAGCAGAATCATGACGCCGTAGACCAGGATGACGGGAAGCACCTTTTGCAGTCGGATGGATCCGGAAGCTTTTTCTTTCATTATGCTGCCCCCCTTACTTGTTTGAGCGGATCGCGCTGAGCGCGAGCGCCGCGATCAGAATCACGCCCTGCAAAACGTACTGGTAGTAAGCCGTGATGCGCAGCAGGTTCAGCAGGTTGTTGATGATGCCCATGATCAGAACCGAAGCGAGACATCCGATGATGCTGTTCTTGCCGCCGGCCAGCAGCGCGCCGCCGACGACGGCCGTTGTGATCGAGCGCTGGGTGTAGCTCTCGCCCACCAGCGGGTTGCCCGAGGTGGTGTACGCAGTGATCGTGATGCCGGCGACTGCGGCCATGATGCCGGACGCCACAAAGGCCAGCACCTTTGTGAGGTTGACGGAGATGCCGGAGGATTCTGCGGACATCTCGTTGCCGCCGATCGCCAGTATGCTGCGACCGAAGCTGGTTCGATTGAAGATGATCCAGATGGCGGCCGTGATGAGGATCACGTAGGCGAAGGGGAAGACATAGCCCCATCCGCGGGTGAGGAACTTGCTGAGCACGGAGGGGAGGGTGCCGCTGGGAATATCCATGATGAACAGTGCGACGCCGGCGAAAATCGTCTGTGTGGCCAGCGTGGCGATGATGGGCTGCATGTGTCCCTTGACGACCAACAGGCCGTTGAATGCGCCGATGAGCGCGCCGGCCAGCAGCGCCAGCGCGAAGGCGTAGACCCACGTGATGGGATTGTCGTTGATCAGCGTGATCAGCATGACGTTGACCACCGAGATGACGCTGCCGACCGAAAGATCGACGCCGCCCAGCGATACGACGAATACCTGGGCAAAGGTGACCATGAGCAGGCCGATGTTCGCCTCAAAGAGCTTCAGCAGATTGCGCTGCTTCATGAATACGTCCGTGGAGAACGCGCCAACCAGGATCATTGCGAGCAGAAAACCGTAGACCATCAGCACGTCCGTCTTTCGGCGGATCAGCAGCTTGAGGTTCGCCGGATTCAGCAAAATCTTTTTTTCCTTCACTTCGGTTTACCTCCCAACTGCAGCTTTGTTGTTCAGACCCATGGCGCCAAACATGATGGATTCCTCGCTGATGTCCGCGCCCGAAAGCTCGCCGGTGATCCGACCCTCATAGAGCGTGATCACGCGGTCGCTCAGGCCAATGGTCTCCATGATGTCGCTGGTGTACATCAGCACGGCCACGCCGTCGCTCGCCAGCTCGCGGATCAGCTTGTAGATCTCCTGCTTGGCTTCAACGTCGATGCCGCGCGTGGGTTCGTTGAGCAGGATGACCTTCGGCTGGTCGCCCAACGTCTTGCCGATGGCGACCTTCTGCTGGTTGCCGCCGGAGAGGCCGCCCACCGCCTTGTACATGGAGGAGGTGCGCACATTCATCCGCTGGATCATCGCTTTCGCGGCGCGCTCCTCTTCCTTCTGATTGATGAAGCCGAACTTCTGGTTTTTGAACATGCTGGTCAGGCTCAGGTTCTCCCGGACGGACATGCCCAGGCACAGTCCCTGCACCTTGCGATCCTCGGGCACATAGCCGATGCCGTATTTCAGGGCCTGACGGCAGCTGTGATACTTCAGCTCCCTGCCGTTGAGCCGGATCGTTCCGGCATTGTGGCGACCGATGCCGGCGATGGCGCGCATGAGCTGCGCCTGACCCTGACCGTCCAGCGCGCCGATGCCCAGGATCTCGCCCCTGCGCAGTTCAAAGCTGATGTCAAAGAAGTGGCGGCCGTCGCTCAGGTTCTGAACGGAGAACAGCGTTTCGGACGAGCTTCCCTCGTTCTTGTGCGGGAAGATGTCCTGCAATTCGCGACCGACCATCATCCGGATGATCTCATCCTCGGTGGTTTCCTTCAGATCGACGGTGCCGACCAGCGTGCCGTCCTTGAGCACGGTGGCGCGATCGCCGAAGCGGAACACGTCCTCCATGCGATGGGAAATGAAGATGACCGTCTTTCCCATTCCCTTGATGATCTGAACGATGTTGTATAGCGTATCGACCTCTTTGACCGTAAGTGCGGAGGTCGGTTCATCCAAAATCAGAATATCGGGCTCCACCGCCAGGGCCTTGAGGATCTCGACCATGGACTGCGTCGCAATGGCGAGGTCGCCTGTGCGGGCATAGGGATCCACGTTGATGCCGTAGCGGGAAGCGAGCGCCTCTGTTGCGGCAATGAGTTCGGCTTCCCTGATGATGGGCCCCTTGCATACGCGCTTCTCTTCGTGCAGCCAGATATTTTGTGCCACCGTAAGCTCCGGCAGCACAGACATCTCCTGATAGACCATGGAGATTCCCTTTTTGCGGGCGTCCGCGGGATGGCGGAATTTGACCGGCGTACCGTTGAGAATGATCTCTCCGGAATCCGGCGAATACAGACCTGAGAGCATTTTCAGAATCGTGCTCTTGCCTGCGCCGTTCTCCCCCTGGAGAACGTGTACGGTGCCGGCGTAGCACTCAAAGGATACGCGATCTACCGCATGCACCCCGATGAATGACTTGTCCAGCTCCTTTACAACCAAAGATGCTTGCATTGTGAGCTCACCCCTTCTTTCTGCTGCAAACCGGCAGAGATATTCAATGGACAAGAAGGCTAAGTTTCAAGATGCCCGCAGCCGGTTCCCCGGCTGCGGGCGAAATGAATCGGTTGATCAGTTCGCGACAGGGAAGATGCCCTCGAGGACTTCGTGGGGCAGATAGGTGCCGGGCCAGAAATCGTCGTTCAGGGTGCTGTCATACAGCTCCTTGGCGTCGTCCAGAGAGATCTGCGGGAAGGCCATGTTCATCACGGTGCCGTCGACGGTGGGCTCAACGCCGTAGTTCTCGGTGATGAGCGCCGCGCAGTCCTCGATGGTGCCGCCCTGCAGCAGGGTGACGGCGCAATCCAGAGCGATGCGGGAGGAGAATGCGGGGTTGTTGAAGGCCATGGACTGGAAGCCGGAGTCGGCATTCTCGATCCAGGCGCGCATGAAGCCGTTTCCGCCTTCACCGGTCATGGGGCACAGCTCGCGGCCGGCCTCGTTGAAGGCGTCGATCGCAGCCTGGGTCATGGCGCCGCCCTGGGAGATCAGGCCGTCGATCTGCGGATAGGTGGCCAGCAGGGTCTCAACGGTGGTCTTTGCGGTCGCATAGTCCCAGTTGCAGGCTTCTTCAGCGACGATCTTGACGTTGGGGCACTTGTCGAGCAGGCCGTCGACACCGCCCTGGTAGCGGTTGGCGTCGGTGGAGGTGCCCACACCGCCGCGCAGAACGATGACGTTGCCCTCTTCGGTGCCGTTGGCGATCAGCTGATCGCCCAGCCACTGACCGGAAACCCAGCCGTGGTTGTAGTCGGAAACCGTCAGCTTGCAGGAGATGTCCGCGGTGGTGTTGTTGTCGAAGTTGACGACGATGATGCCTTCCTCCATGGCCTCCTCGATGGCGGCGTTCAGGCCGTCAGCGGTGATGGTGGGGAGCACGATCGCGTCGACGCCCAGGGTGATCAGATCCTGCACATCGGCAATCTGCTTGGCCTGGTCGCCGTTTGCCTCGTAGACGTAGTACTCGGAGATGATGCCCTCGGCCTTGAGTTCCTCGGCGCGATAGGTGAATTCGGCTTCCATCTGGGTGCGCCAGGAGATCTCGTTGTTGTAATTGGAGAAGCCAATTACAAAGCCCTCAGCGCTTGCCACGGCGCAGACGGACAGGCACAGCATTACTGCCAGAGCCAGGGTGAGAAGTTTCTTCATTTGGGTTTCCTCCTTTTATTTCTCTTTCCCCTTGCGGGGTAGGGATCAAAGAATGCCGAGCTCCTTCAGGCCAGCTGCGATGTTCGCCTTTTCGGCGTCGGTGGCGGGGATGAAGGGCGAGCGGGGATAGGCCTTGATGATGCCGCGCAGCTCTGCGATCGCGTAGATCGCCAGCTGGGTGGAGCGGGTGCAGTACATGATGGTGCGCAGCTTGTTGATGTCAAACTGCATTTTGAGCGCCTCGTCTGCCTTGCCGGCCATGGAAAGCTCGTACATCCTGGAGCACAGCTCCGGATAAACGTTGCCGATTCCGGGGATGTAGGCCTCGCAGCCCAGCGCATGCGCAGAGATCCACATCGCCTCCGTGCCCAGCGCAATGTCGAAGTTCTCGTCCGCCAGCTCACGCTGGTAGGTTGCGTACTGCATGATGTTGAAGGTGGCGTCCTTGATGCCGGACATGCCCATCTCCTTCAGCTTTTTGAACACCTCCAGCTCGGTCTCATAGCCCTGGAACTGCGGATTGTGGTAGGCGTAGAAGGGGAAATCCTTCGTGGCCCTGAGAATTTCGCCGTAGTAGCCGATCAGGTCCATGCTCTTGTACTTGTAGTAGTAGGGGCCGACCGCGGACGCGGCGCTGCAGCCGATGTCGCGGGCGTGCAGGGAGAGCTCGATGGTATCGCGGGCATTGGTGGTGCCGGTGTGAACGACGACCTGCATATCGTCGCTTGCATACTTGCGAACGATTTCGGCGACGCGCTTGCGCTCCTCCAGGCTCATCAGCGGGCCGCAGCCGTAAGAGCCGCAGATGAACAGGCCGTTGACCTTGCCGTTGAGATACGTTACCAGCTGCTTCAGGCTCTCTTCGTCAAGATCACCGTTCGCCTTGAAGGGCGTGATCATGGGCGGGATAACTCCCTTGAGTCGGAACATTCAGGTTCCCTCCGTTTCGTTGATTGCTTGCTGCGGGCGAGGTGCGCACGTCTACATTGCTGCGGCCTGACCGCTACTTCTGAAACCAATATATTTGAGAACAAATGCAGAGTCAATGCTGCGGAATGAACCTCGAAAGATATTGAAATACTTGAAAATCATATTGTAAGAGCTCGCCTTGAATTTTGAAAACCCGTATGATATGCTTTTTTACAGTGAGAATACCTATGAAAGCGGGGGGAGAATCGCATGAAGGTGATCGATGTCCATGCACATATTTTTCCGAAGTGCGCGGGAATTACCGATGGCGCGCCCATGACCGGCGACAGCTACGGCAGGGTTCGCGTGGGTACGCAACTGCGCCAGCTGGCGCCGCCGGCCTTTGAACAGACGCGCAGCACCCCCGAAACGCTGCTTGCCTATATGGACTGGCTGGGGATCGACCGGGCGCTGCTGATGCCCAATCCGTTCTACGGATACTTCAACGATTATATTGCGGATGCGGTGAAGCGCTGGCCGGAACGCTTTAAGGGCGTTGCGCTCGTGAATGCGATCAAGGGCAGGCAGGCCGCGGACGAGCTGGAGAGCCTCTACAGAAACACGCCGCTGTTCGGCTTCAAGGTGGAGGTCAAGAGCACCTTCCAGTGCGCGCCGCAGCTGCACATGGCGTCCGAGGAGCTGATGCCGGTCTGGGAATGCGTCAATGAAAACCGCCAGAGCGCGTTCCTCCATCTGTTTACAGATACGGATATTGTCGATCTGAAGCTG
>CAMBWJ010000035.1 GCA_945871545.1 uncultured Clostridia bacterium
GCGCGTTTGAATGGCATTCAAAAGGTCAGGGGTTCGACTCCCCTATGCTCCACCACAATACCACTCGTCAGAGTGGTATTTTTTTGTGTGAAAAGCAAGGGGGAGTCGAAGGGCCGGGGGTGAATGACGCTCCAGTGGAGCGTCAGAGCCGGCCCCGACCAAGCCCGCAGGCGCGAATCGACTCCCCTATGCTCCACCACAAGCACTCAGTCTATGGCTGGATGCTTTGGTACACTCAAAGCACAAGCAAACTATACCGACAGGTACTTGAAGACTGGGACCCTGAAGCAGCTGGCAGGGATTTGCAAGCATCAGGCTATGGACGGATACCTTTGTATCCTCAATTCACTTCGTGTCGGGAGATTGAAGGCGCTTGTCCATTGACAAAAGGAAGGATGGACTGTATAATTAAATCGATTAAATGAATGCGAGGCGGATTGAGGGCATGGAAAAGCGCGCACTGATCCTAACGGGCGGCTGGACCGGACACGATCCGGAGGGCCTGACGCGGCGGTTCCGGGGGATTCTCGAGGGCGAGGGCTGTGCCGTGACGGTGGAAAAATCGCCGGACTGCTTCGCGGAGAAGGCATATCTTGCGCGCTTCGATCTCCTGGTGCCGGTGTGGAGCTACTGCGGAACCCCGCTGCCGGACGAATCCGCCGTCAACCTTGCGGACGCTGTCGAGGCGGGACTCGGAATCGCGGGCTGCCACGGAAGCATGTGCGACGCCTTTCGCGAGAGCGTGCTCTGGCAGTTTCTGACGGGCGCGCAGTGGGTGGCGCATCCGGGCAGACCCTTCGTGCACTGCACGCCGGTGAACGGCTCCACCGAGGAGATGTTCTTCCGGAAATACAGGGTGCGCATCCGCGACGCAGCCTCGCCCATCACGGCGGGCCTGCACGATTTTGAGGTTTTCACGGAGCAGTACTACCTCCATGTCGATCCGGCGGTGCACGTGCTGGCGGACGCGGTGTTCTCCGCTGCGGAGGACGCGGGCGCGCCCTACATCGGCGCGGAGGACATCGTCATGCCGGTGGCCTACACGCGCCGCTGGGGCCGGGGTCGCGTCTTTTATAGCTCCATTGGCCACAGCGACGCTGTGTTCGACGCTTCGCCGGAGGCGCTGGCGCTGATGCGCAGCGGCCTGCTGTGGGCGATGAGATAGGAGAGGAGCGACATGCGTCAGAATACAAGAACGCGGATACAGCTTTCATTTACGGAAATCTTCTACAACTGCTGCTTCGCGTCGGCGAATTTCCTGAGCGTGTTTTTGCAGTCGCTGGGGATTGGCGCGGGCCAGATCGGCCTGATTACCGCCCTGACCAACGGCATGAACATCGTCTCCCAGCCCTTCTGGGGCGCGGTGTCGGATCGGATTCGCTCCGTGCGGAGGAGCTTCATCCTGTGCATCGGACTGTCGGGAATCTGTGCGCTGGGCATTCCGCTGCTGTCGAGACAGGGCAACGCCGCCCTTCTGCCGATGACGGCGCTGCTGGTGTTTCTGTATTTCTTCATCATGCCTGCAAACATGCTGGTGGAGATGTGGCTGGTGCGCGTGAATGCAAATCCCCGGCTGCAAATTTCCTATGGCTCCGTGCGCATCTGGGCGTCCATTGGCTTTGCACTGATGAATCTGGCCTATGTGCCGCTGCTCCGGCGTCTGCCGGTGCGCAGCATCTATTATTTCTATGCGGTCTTTGCGCTCTGTGCGGCGCTGGCGGCCCGATCTGTTCCCGAAGGAGCGGAAGCCTGCGCCCGGCGGGATGCGCCCCGCGTGCGCTTCCGGGACATGCAGTTCCGCAGGATCCTGACCTACGGCGTCGTAAGCTATCTGGTGTTTGAAATCCTGTTTCAGATTCCCTTTGGTTGGTCCAATTCCTATACCGTATACATTCTCAATGAGTTCGGGCTGGCGAGCACGAGCTTTGGCGCGTTCACCTTCCTCTCCGGCGTGTTCGAGGTGCCGATGCTCCTGCTGTGCAGGCGATTGATCCGCAGGCGCGGACTGGCGACGATGCTGGTCGCAAGCTCCATGCTCTTCGTTGCGCAATACGCGCTGTATGCGTTCGGCCACGGTCTCCCGGTACTGGCGGTCTGTCAGGTCTTCAAGGGCTTCGCTTATGCGATCTATGTGACATGCAGGCATCAGTACATCTATGAAATTGCCCCCAGGGGTCTGGAGGGCAGCACCCAGGCTGTCGTCAACGCGGCGTATGCGGGTGTGAATATTCTCTCCGCCGCGCTGGGCGGCTATCTCTTGCAGGCCATCGGCGTGCGCAGCTTCTTTGCGCTCAACGCCGGAATCCAGCTGCTCGCCGGGCTGTTTCTGCTGGGCTCCAGACGAAATGCTGTCGGGCGTTAAGTGTTGGCACAAACGTCACAAAGATATGCGCAATTCGCACAAATATCGAGAAAACGGAAAAGAAGTATTGACAAAACGATTTGGAAAGAGTAATATAGTGTCATGCCAAGCATCAACTGCGCAAGCCTTAGGCGGCAGTTGGATGCTTTTGTTGGACCGGGGATTCAATCGATTTAATGGTTTCAATCGTGCGAAGCCCTGTTTTTAGGGGTTTAATTAAATCGATTTAATGATTTGCTGGGGTGCTTGTATGGCGTTGAGAATAAACCGGCTTTCCTGTGATTATCAGTGCGATCCCATCGGAATCGGGAACGGAAATCCTTTGTTGCAGTGGGTGGCGCAGGGCGACGCTCAGGTCGCATACCGCATATGCGTTGCGACCCAACCCGCACTGCTGGATGCGCCCGATCTGTGGGACAGCGGACGGGTGTGCAGCCAGGAGTGCCGCGCCATTTATACGGGCGCGGAGCCCGCTTCAAACCAGAGGGTGTACTGGCGCGTGCGCGTCTGGGACGCGGAGGGAACTGCCTGCGAGAGCGAAATCGCGTTCTGGCAGCAGGGCATCCGCGCGGAGGACTGGGCGGCGAAGTGGATCGGCCATGACGAGGGCCGCAATGCGTACGACCCGAGCGTTCCCTACTACTGCGCGGACGATTTCATGAAGGGCGTAAACCATCCCTTCCTGCCCAAGCCCGCGCTGCTCCGGACGGAGTTTGCGCTTCAGGGCGACGTGGAGCGCGCGACGCTCTATGTCAGCGCCATGGGCCTGACCGAGATGTACCTCAACGGCGAGAAGGCGACGCAGGGACACATGGTTCCGGGCAACTGCGACTACCGCAAGCGCGTCTACTACCGTGCCTTCGACGTGACAGACCGGCTGGTTCCCGGCACGAACGCGCTCGGCGCGGTGCTGGCGGATGGCTGGTACGCGGGCTACATCGGCCTGACTCCCCGCCAGTGGTGGGGTGCCAAGCCCCGGCTGAGCGCGGAGCTGATCGTGGAGTACGCCGACGGCTCGACGCAGATTGTGGTCACGGACGAGAGCTGGCGCGGCTGCACCGGCCCGTGGCTGTACGCGGACATCATGCACGGCGCGGGCTACGACGCCACGCTGGAGCCGATTGAATGGAAGGAAGCGGGCTTCGACGGCGCAGCCTGGAGGCCGGTGGAGCTGGGCGCGGAGTACGACCACATCCCCGACGCGCATCCGGGCGTGCCGATCGTGGAGCACTGGCGGCGGCCGGCAAAGAAGATCCTGCAAATCAACGAAAACGAAGCGATCTACGACGTGGGCAGCTGCTTTTCCGGCGTGCTGTGCGCACGGGTGCGCGGCCCGCGGGGTGCAAAGATCGAATTTGTCCATGCGGAGGAGCTGAACGAGGCGCGCACGGCGCTGTACGTCTTCGGCAACCGCTCCGCGCAAGCGCATGATACCTACGTGCTCTCTGGCGAGGGAATCGAGACCTTCCAGCCGGAGTTCACCTACCACGGCTTCCGCTACGTGCACGTATTCGGCCTGCGGGACGTGGAGCTGCTCTCCCTGGAGGGCGTGGCGATCTCCAGCGCGCTGCCGGATGCGACGGTGCTCGAATCGGAGAACGAAACGGTCAACGAGGTGCTGGATCTGATCCGCAACACTGAACAGTCCAACCTCTACGACATGCCCACGGACGTGTGCGCCCGGGACGAGCGCCTCGGCTGGGGTGCGGAGGGGAACTTCTTCATGCACACGGCCTGCGCGCTGAACAACAATGCGCTGTTTCTGCGCAAGTGGCTTCAGGATGCGCTGGACGGACAGATGGAGGACGGCGGCATGTGGGCGATCGCCCCGGCGGTCATCATGAAGGACATCGTGCCGTTCATGGGCGATTTGCAGTCGGACATGGCGCTGCACATCGCGTGGCTGCTGATGCGCAATTACAAGGATTTGCAGAGCGTGCGCGCGGCATATCCGGCACTGGAGCGCTACTTTGACTACTCCATGCGCAATTCCGACCGCTGCATGCGCTTTGCGACGGCGCGCGACTGGCTCGATCTGGGCCACGATGGCCGCTCGGACTTCGACCACGGCTACGGCACCTGCGATCCGATGCTGCTGGGTACGGCCTGGTTTGCCCGGTCTGCAAGGATGATGGAGGAGATCTCCCTGGGGATCGGCGAAACCGAACGTGCGGCCCACTACGCGGAGGCCTACGGGAAAATCCGCGCGGCGTTTCGCACCTTCTTCCTGGGCCGCAACAAGCTGCTGCGCGGCGCAACCCAGGGCGGCTACCTGGCGGCGGCGGCCTTCGGACTGCTGGAGGGGGACGAGCTGACAGCGGCGCGCGACTGGGTGCTCAGGGACATGGAGAGGAACGGCGGCGTGACCTGGGGCACGGCCACCACGCCCGTGGCGCTGGAGGGCATGTGCAAGCTGGGCCTTGAAAGGGAGGCCGCGGCCTTCATCCGCCGCAGGGACTTCCCGTCCATCGGCTACATGGCCGGCTGCGGGGCCACGGCGGTGTGGGAGCGCTGGGATGCGATCTATGAGGGGCGCTACCATCCCCACGCGATGAACGCCTTCGATCACATCGGCCTGGCCACCGTGGGAGAGTGGATCCTCACCGGCCTCGCGGGCATCGCGCCGGAGGAGAACGGCTACGACGTGATCCGCATGCAGCCGGTGCTGGATCGGGAGATTGGCGGCATGCACGCCGTGGTGCAGACCATCCACGGGGCGGCGGAGATCGGGTGGAGGTTTGAGGGCGAAGACGTGCGCCTGCGCGCGGTGGTTCCGCAGGGCGCAAGCGGCAGGCTCGTGCTGCCGGCAAATGTGTATGCAATCCGTACAGTACAGGGTGAGGGGGGAACCGGCGAAATCTGCAATGCCGGCGGAATGACGGCGGCGTCCCTCGAGCCCGGTGCGTACGAATTCATAATCAGTACCCTAATTTAAAAGGAGGAACACCCAATGAAAAAGATCCTGGCTCTGGTAATCGCACTGATGATCGCATGCGTCGGCATGACGTGTGCAATGGCGGAAGAGGATTTCTACATCGGCTACTCCAACATGCAGCTGGCAGAGGACTTCTTCATCACCGTTTCCAATGGCCTGAAGGCCGCCGCAGAGGCGAACAACGTCAAGTTTGAAGAGACCATCGCAAACCGCGACGCGGTGCTGATGGCGCAGAACATCGAAGCCTTCCTGATGAAGGACGTGGACATGGTCATCGACTTCAACGTTCTGGCAGAGACCGGCTCCGAGATGGCGGCCCGCTGCGCAGAGAAGGGCGTTCCGATGATCTCCGTCGACTGCCTGTATGACGGCGCATACTTCTTCGGCGTCGATAACTACGGCGCTGGCGTGGCGCTGGGCGAGGGCGCGTGCGAGTTCGTCGATGAGAAGCTCGGCGGCGAGATCGAGTACATCGTCTCCCTGTGGGACTCCCAGAGCGGCGACACCATCAAGTCCCGCTGCACCGGCGTTGTGGACGTCCTGGCCGAGAAGTACGGCGTTGACGAGGACCATCAGATCTGGATCGACTCCCTGGCGGACGACGTCAAGACCGGCACCATGACCCGCGACTGGCTCAACTCCAACCCCGACGCGCACAAGATCGTGTTCGTGGGCCAGAACGACGACCGCGGCTACGCCATCAACAACGCCGTTGAGACCCTGGGCCGCACCGCCGACTGCATCATCGTCTCTCACAACGCCGATCCGGCTTCCCTGGAGAACCTCGAGGCCCACCTCGACGGCGACACCGCATGGGTTTGCACCGCTTCCTACAACTCTCACCTCTACGGCGAGCAGATCATGGACATGGCGCTGCGCATCCTGAAGGGCGAAGAGGTCGCTCAGTCCGAGTACACCAAGGTTACCGTCGTCTCCTACAAGAACGTTGAGGAGTACAAGGCGACCCTGTAATTCCAATGCTGCACCGGGAAGCGGGCCTCGGCCCGCTTCCCCATCCATCCCAATCCATGAAGACGGCAGGTGAGAGGCGCTATGAATATTCTTGAGATGAAAGATATCTATAAGGCCTTCCCTGGCATCGTGGCCAACGATCACGTCAATCTCACCCTGGAGAAGGGCGAGGTGCTGGCGCTGATCGGCGAAAACGGTGCGGGCAAATCCACGCTGATGAAGATCCTCTCCGGCGCGCAGAAGCCGGACAGCGGCACCATTATCGTGGACGGGAAGAGCCTTTCCGGCTACAATACGAAGGAAGCAATCGCTCTTGGTATCGGCATCGTTTATCAGGAACTGAATTATCTGGGCGCCTTGAGCATTGCTGAAAACCTGTACATCGGCCGCGTGCCCACGAAGGGCCGGGCCAAAAAGATCGACTACGCCAGGATGGCGGAGGACGCAAGGGCGATCATGAAGGAGGTCGGACTGGAGCACCTCGATCCCATGACGCCGGTGGAGCAGCTCTCCGTCGCACAGAAGCAGCTGGTGGAGATCGCGCGGGCCTTCACCCGCGATCTGAAGATCCTCGTGCTGGACGAGCCGACCAGCGCGTTGAGCGACACGGAAACGGAAGATTTGTTCCGCCTGATCCGCAGGTTCAAGGCAAACGGCGTTTCCATCATCTACATTTCGCACCGGCTCAACGAAATCTTTGAGGTCGCGGACAGCGTGATGATCATGCGCGACGGCAGGAACGTCGCCCGCAGGAAGATCAGCGAGACCTGCACCGAGGAACTGGTGCGCGACATGGTCGGCCGCGAAATCAAGGACATGTACCCCAAGCGCGGCAACATCTCCATCGGGAAGGAAATCTTCCGCGTGGAAAACCTCAGGACGGATTTCCTGAAGGACGTGGCCTTTGATGTGTGCGAGGGCGAGGTCGTCGGCCTGTTCGGCCTGATGGGCGCGGGCCGCACCGAGATCTGCGACTGCATCATGGCGATGAAGAAGTATGAGCGCGCGGACATGGTGGTGGACGGAAAGAAGTACGCGCCGAGAAAGCCCAGCGAGGCGCTGGCAAGCGGCGTGGCCTACGTCCCGGCGGAGCGCAAGAGCGACGGCATCTGCGCCGTCTCCTCCGTCAAGGACAACATCACCATTGCAAATTTGCGAAAATTCGCCCCGAAGGGCATTATGAATCTGAAATATGAGATGGAGATCGCAAAAGGCTGGGTTTCCAAGCTGAACATCAAGGTTCCCCAGATCCTGGCCCCGGTGGACACCCTGTCCGGCGGCAACCAGCAGAAGGTGGTCGTTGCAAAGGGCCTGAACACCGAGCCGAAGCTCATGATCCTCAACGAGCCCACCCGCGGCGTGGACGTGGGCGCGAAGGTGGAAATCTACAACCTCATCAACGACCTGTGCGAGAGCCGCAAGGCGGTGCTGATGATCTCTTCCGAGCTCCCCGAAATCATGTCCATGGCGGATCGCATCTTCGTCATTCACGAGGGCAGGATCACCGCCGAAATTCAAAAGAAGGACTTCTCCCAGGAAACCCTGCTCAAGTACGCGATAGGAGGCTGACGGTCAAATGGCGAACAACACGAACAGCGCCCTCAAGAAGGGCTTTCAGAAACTGATGAAAGGCAACATCAGCACCATCATCGCGCTGATCATCCTGTGCCTGATCTTTGGCCTTTCCTCGCCGTACTTCTTCACCTTTACCAACATCATGAACATCGGCACCTATGCCTCCATCATGGGCACGATGGCTTCCGGTCTGACCGTCGCCATGCTGCTGGGCGGCCTGGACGTCTCCCAGTACGCGCTCTCCGCCTTCTGCGGCATGATCCTTGGCATGCTGTATGAGATTGGCTGGAACCCGTACATCACCATGCTCATCACCATCCTCGTGGGCGTGGTCGGCGGCTGCCTCAATGCGTTCATCATCACCAAGATGCACGTCAGCCCCATCATCTGCACCATGGGCACGCAGTTCATCTTCCGCGGCGGCGCCTATCTGCTCACCGACGGCCGCTACATCCGCATCAGCGATCCGGTGTACACCTTCATCGGCAGCGGCAAGATCCTGGGTATCCCCTTCTGCCTGATCGTGATGGCCGTGATCTACGTCATCGTGTGGTACATCCTGAAGTACACCACCTACGGCCGTCAGGTCTTTGCCGTCGGCGGCAACCCGAAGGTCGCCCAGCTGGCCGGCATCGACACCGCAAAGATCCGCTTCATCTCCCACATCCTCGCCGCTGTGACTGCGGCGCTGGGCGGTATCATCACCGTCTCCCAGACGGCTGCGGCAATGGCCAAGCACGGCTCGGGCAACGACATGGACGGCATCGCGGCGGTCATCCTCGGCGGCAGCGGCGTGGCCGGCAAGGGCCAGGTCACGGGTACGCTGTTCGGCGTGCTGCTGCTCTCCGTGCTGGTGAACGGCATGACGCTTTTGAACGTGCAGGCCTACTGGCAGCAGGTCATCAAGGGCGCGGTGCTGATCTTCGCGGTCTACATCGACTCGCTGCGCGGCAACGGCCTTCAGGCGTAAAGAAAGATGCTGAACAGAGTAAAGTACGCCATGCTCTGCATGGCGAGACAGTGCTGGGAACAGGGAATCGCCGCGCAGGCCATGCTGGAATGCGGCGATTCCGACACCATGGTTCAGCTCGCGCGGGACTGCGTGGTGCGCCAGAATGCCGACGGCAGGCTCTGCGATGTGGAGAGCACGCCCGCGATCGTGGATCCTGCAATCTGCGTGGAGCCGGTGCGCGCGGCAGGGGAGCTGCTCGGGGAGGAGTGCTACCTGCGCGCGGCGCAGCGCAACGTGGACTACCTTCTGCACGACGCGCCCGCCTCGGCGGACGGCGCGAGGTATCACCTCCTCGGCGGCGAAGAGGTCTGGGCGGACAGCCTGGCGATGGGCCCCCACGTGCTGATGCAGGCGGGTTATCTGGATGAGGGCGTGCGCTACTACGAGGCCGTCCGCAGGCGGCTGTTCGACGAAAGCACCGGGCTCGTTCATCACAAGTGGGACGAGCGCAGCCAAAGCTTTTCCCGTGCGTGCTACTGGGGCGTGGGAAACGGCTGGGCGCTGGTGGGGCTGATGCGCATGGCCATGGCGCTCAAGGCGCGCGGCGACGTGCGCTGGCGGAAGATCGCGGCTGATTTTGCCGCGCTGGTGGAGGCAATGCTGCCTCATCAGGCGGAGAACGGCCTCTTCCACGACATACTGGACGATTTACAAAGCTTTTACGAATCGGAATCGACGGAAATGTTTGCATATTCCATCTATAAAATGGTATTATGTAAGATGGTTGATGAGCGCTACCTGTGCGCGGCAGACAGGGCCCGGAGGGCCGTGGAAGCGCGCGTGGATGCAAGCGGCCTCCTTCTCTCCTGCGCCGGTTCGCCGGATTTTGAGCATGAGGGAACCTCCGTCGAGGGTCAGGCACATTTTATCATGATGGAAGCGGCTGCCGCGTCTCTGAACCGATAAAACTATCCGGGGCGACGTACCCGGTAGGAGAGGGTTTAAGATGGCGAGAAGAGCCAGTGCAAAAAATGAGGCGAGCGAAAAGCGGAGCACCATCTATGATGTGGCGCGTCTGGCGGGGGTATCGGCGGGCACCGTTTCCCATGTGATCAACCGCACCGCGCCGATCTCCGAGGAGACCACCAAGCGCGTGGCGGAGGCGATGAAGGCGCTCAATTACCATCGCAATGAAAATGCGCGGGCGCTGCGCACCTCCGATTCCAAGATTGTCGGCATCGTCATTCAGGATATCACTTCCGAATACTATGCCCAGAGCATTGCCAGCATCCTGGACTGCGCCCAGAAGGAGGGCTACGCGGTGTTCACGGCCAACGGCCAGTTCAACATGAACGTGCTGAAGAACAGCGTGGCCGCCCTGATCGAGCGCCGCGTGAACGGCATCATCTTCGTCGGCGGCGCGAACGACGAGGCGATCTATCAGCTGGCCAAT
>CAMBWJ010000036.1 GCA_945871545.1 uncultured Clostridia bacterium
GAACATACATCACAATATGTTGTGGTGATAGCACCTCAGTAGGCACAACATAGCCTGCGTCGATCAGTCGCGCTTCCTCTCTTTTTATACACCCATTTCACCAACAAATCAACATGGCGTGCGGAATTTGCCGTATTTTTTGCGCGCGATTCACCGCAAAAGGAAGCGGCACAGCCGGCGGGGATCCACCTCCGCACCGCTGTGCCGCACAGGGAAAACGATTGTATGGGCCGCGCCCCGGCTACTGCGCGAAGCACACGTCCGGGCGTCTGGCCGTGCGCGCAAGCAGGGTGTCAAACGGCATGCCCGTATCCCACAGCGCCCCTGCGAACAGCGCGGCGGGCAGCCAGATGCAGCGCTCGAACAGGCCATCCTCCAGCAGTGCCAGGATCTGGCAGCCGGGATCGCCCTCGTGCAGCCGGCGAACGGTCTGCACCAGGGCATCACCGTGAATCATCCACTCGCTCTGCACCAGGCGCATCACGCGGCCGGCCAGGGGGAGGCGCGCCTCGATCACCCGGCTGTCGGCCTCGCCGATGCGCTCCGGGCCGGCGCGATGCACAAAGCTCGTCCAGTCCAGGCAGATCATGCCCTTGGTCACCACGCCCGTCAGGCTCTGCGGCCGCACCTGCAGCATCTGCTGCGTGAAGGCCTGCGTCCCGGAGGCGTCCGCCAGATTGTCGGGCATATAGGCATACGGGAAGGCGCCGCAGTCCTCCCAGACGATGCGCACGCGCGGATCCACCTGCGCGATGTAGTCCATGTGGCCGCGCACCGACGTGGCGTGCAGGCCAAACTGAAGCTCCAGCCCCGGCGCAATCGCCAGGATCCGCGCGCACACCCGGTTGACCCATCCAACCACGACCTTTGCAATCAGGCAGCCGTTGACGGTATCCTCCGCCGTCTCCGTAAAGCTCTGGAAATAGATGCCGTCGCCGGGCAGCGCGCTGTACTCGCGGACAAACCGCTCCACAGCCTGCTCCTCCAGCGCCGCCAACGCAGCCGGATCGGAGATATCCACGCCGATCTGCGTATCCCAGCCCCAGGAATAGCCCCAGATGACGCGGATGCCCAGCTCGTGCGCGTAGGCGACGATATCGGCGGCATTGAGCGGGGCGAAATCGTTCCAGATCACCACCTCGTTCAGCTTGAGGTGCGCCATATTTTCCAGGTAGCCGCGGTAATCGTAGATCACATGGCCCCAGGTCCACAGCCCGCGGCGCAGGACATCCGGCCGGGAGCAGACCCTCCGCTCAGGAAAGCCCTGCGCGAAGGGATTGACGAAGTAATAGGGTTTCATCCACACGTGCGCCTGCTCCAGCTCCGGGAGCCATACGTTGACAAAGTCGCTCACGCCGTAGAGCACCGCAGCCGGCGTGCCGCCGGTGATGCACACGCGCCGGTCAGCCGTCTCGATGCGGTAGCCCTGGTCGCCCGGAGCCGCATCCGCCGCAACCCGGCAGACGATCTCGCCGCCTGCCTCGCCCGTGTCATAGCGCGACAGGCAGCCGTACAGCAGGCGCCTGGCCAGGTCAAGCGCCGCGCCGGTGGCCGGCTCCGTGCGCACGCGCCATCCGTTTTTCATATTGCTCACCCCTTCAGGCCGGAGGACACCATGGCGTCGGTGACCTTTTCCTGGAAGACTAGGTAGACGATCATCACGGGGATCACGCTCAGCGTCGTCGCCGCGAGCTGCAGGTGCCATTCCGGCTGGCCGTACACGTCGTTGAAGTTGTTCAGCGACAGCGGAAGCGTGTATTTCTCGATGCTCGTGGTGAAGACCAGCGGCTCCAGATAGGTGTTCCACGAGGCCAGGAACGCGAGAATGCCCGCCGAGGACGCCACCGGCATCGAGATGGGCAGCATGATGTAGCGGAAGATGCCGAAGTGGCTCAGTCCGTCCAGCCGCCCGGCCTCCTCCAGCTCCGAGGGAATCGTGACGAAGAACTGGCGGAACATGAACGCGCTCAACGCGCCCTGCGAGCAGAAGATGGGAATGAACATCAGCGGATACAGGCTGTCCGTCATGTTCCACGCCTTCATCTGATAGAACAGCGGGATGATGATGACCTCGATGGGCATCATCAGCGCCGTCAGCAGCAGGATGAACAGCAGCTCGCGGCCCGGAAAGCGAATGCGCGAGAACGCATAGCCCGACAGCGCGGAGATCAGCACATTGCCCAGCGTGCCCACGCACGCCACAAGAATGGTATTGAGATAGTGCCGTGCAAAGGGCTGCTTGCGGAAGATCTCGATGTAGTTCTGCCACTGCCAGCCCTGCGGAAGCAGCCTGGGCTGGCCGAAGACCTGGGCATTGGTGTTCAGCGAATTGACCAGCATCCACCAGAAGGGATAGACAAAGGCCAGCGTGACCAGCGTCAGCAGCAGGATCCGCGGAATCCACCGAACGGCGCGCCGGATCGTGTTACTCCTCATAATGGGACACCTTCTTTCGCGCAAGCCACTGCAGCAGCGTCATCAGCAGCATGATCAGGAACAGGATCACCGCGATGGCGGAGGCATAGCCGCTCTTGAACGCCTTGAAGCCCTGGTAATAGACGTAGTAGACCAGCACCATGGTGCTGCCCTCCGGGCCGCCGTCCGTCATCAGCTTGATCGTATCGAACACGCGCATCGAGCCGATCATCGTGACGATGGAGGCCATCAGCACGGTCGGCATCAGCAGCGGCAGCTTGATCTTGCGAAAGAGCGTCATGCCGCTGGCGCCGTCGATTCGCGCCGCCTCCACGATGCCGCTGTCCAGATTCATGACTGCGCCATAGAAGACCAGCACGTTCGTGCCCAGGTTCTTGAGCACGCGGGTGACGATGACGGCGCCCATGGCCCAGCCCTTCTGCTGGAGCCAGTTCGGCCCCTGGATGCCCAGCTGCGCCAGGAACCAGTTGATCGGCCCGGCCGTGCCGCCCTGCAGCAGATACTTCCACACGATGGACCACGCCACGCCGGAGGTGACCACCGGCAGGAAGATCACCGTGCGGATATAGCGCGTGCCGAACTGCCCGTCGCCCAGGTACAGCGCCATCGCCATGGCCAGTATCAGGTTGAGCGGCACCAGGAAGAAGGAGAAGATCAGCGTATTCTTCAGCGTGAGATGGAACAGCGGATCGGAAAACAGCTTCCTATAATTGTCCAGCCCGCAGAACGCGTTCGTGCCGAACAGGATATTCTTGTTCTGAAAGGAGTAAATGAACACATTGATGAGCGGAATCAGCACAAACAGCACGAAGCCCAGCATCTGCGGCAGGATAAATGCATAGCCTGTCGCGCTCTCCGCCAGCCTCCTGCGATGCGCAAGATTGCTTCTATTCATAGCTTCACCTTCAAAAAAAGCTCCGGCGGCGATAGGCCGCCGGAGTGCTTGGTTTCAGGGAAATGCACCCTGCTCAGAGGCTTACTGGAGGTTGTTGCGGTAGACCGTCGCAATCTGGCCGAGGATGGACGCGACGTCCGCATCCGCATTCCACAGCTTGTCAAAGAGGATCTCGGTCTCGATGTTGATCGTCGGGGAATTGATGTTGTTGGACATGGCGCGGCTGTTGAGCACGGAGCCGGCCACGATCTCCTTCATCTGATCCGCCGTCAGATACGCGTTGGAGGAGAGGAACTCCTCGCTCTCCAGCACGCTCTTGCGGCACGGCGGCCAGTACTTGGCCACGCGGGCAGCGCAGGTCGCGCTGGTCATGTAGCCCACCAGCTCAGCGGCGAGCCCGGCGTTCTTGCTGTTGGGGTTGGCCGCCATAGCCGCCTGGCCCAAGAACGACACGCCGCCCGGCAGCTTGGTCACGCCCCACTTCCAGGTGACGTCCTTGAGGTTGCCCAGCTGGCTGATCTGGTTGAAGGTGCAGGCCGCGGCGCCGGTGAAGAAGTTGCTCTCGTCTCCCGGAGGCACTACAGAGCCATCCTCATAGACCATGTCGTGGAACATCTGAACCGCCGCGATGGACTCGGGCGTATCGATCTTCACCTCGAGATCATCCGTCCAGAAGTCGCCGCCGAAGCCGCGCACAAAGGGCGTCAGGTTCATCACGGTGCGGTCGGCAAAGCCGGCGTTGTTCACGGTCATGTAGCCGTAGACGCCCGTCTTTTCCTTGATGGTCTTCATGCACTCGCGGAAGGTCTCCCAGGTCCAGGTGCCCTCGGCGAGATACTCGTTGGGATCCTTAAGGCCGGCCTGCTCAAACAGATCGGCGTTGTAGATCATGATGAACGGGCTGGTGGAGAACGGCACCGCATAGGTGCTGCCGCCATCGCGCCACAGGCTCATCGCGCCGTCGTCCAGATCGGCGGGGTCATAGGAGACAAGCGCGTCGTCGAGCTTGGCGCACAGGCCAGCCGCGATATACGCCTTGATATCGGCTTCCATGATCCAGAAGGCATCGGGCGCAGCGTTGCTCTGCAGGTCCATCAGCAGCAGGCTGCTGTACTCCGCGCCGGAGAGGGATTCGAAGGTGCAGTTGATCTTGATGCCCTTCTCGGCGGCAAACTCATCCACAAACGAACCCAGCAGGGCCAGCTGATCCGCATTGCTCGTCCACGTGGCGATCTTGATGTCCACGGTATCCTCGCACAGACCGGGGACGACCAGTGCCATCAGCATCACGCTCATCAGGACTGCCAACAGTTTCTTCATAGTAACCTTTCACTCCTTTCAGGATTGACCAAAGAACGCAGACGTTCTTCCTTCAGTCCGTATTATAATCACTTCGGTTTTCAATGTCAATAATTGCGAATAATTCCATCGATTATCTGTTGAACCCTTACACATTCCGCCCGCATCCGATTTCCCTCCCGCAGAAAAACCGCGATTGGATGCGCCGCGCACCCCGTTTTCTGCTATAATGGAGGCGGCAATGCACATCCCGCATGCCATTGGCGGAATCAGCCTTAAAGGAGGATGCACATGGCACAATTGACGATACACTACGAGCATCAGGCGGACAGCCCTGATGTGATTGTCCTGGGCGGCGGGACAGCCGGCGTGATTGCCGCATGCGCCGCCGCGCGCGAGGGAAAGCGCGTGCTGCTGCTGGAGCGGGAATACGCCCTGGGCGGCACGGCGACCCTCTCCCTGACCACCCCGCGGATGACCAACCACATGCCGCAGATCGTGTCTTGCTCCTCACTGGCCGGCTTGCTGCAGGCGGAGATGGAGCGGGACGGCTTCGGCGGCGATACCTACTTCGCCGATCCGCAGATGACCAAGCTCTATCTGGAGCGGCTGTGCGCCCGCTTTGGCGTCGAGATCCTGTACGGCGCAGATCTCGTCTCCGCCGCCATGGACGGCCAGCGCATCGCGGAGGTGATTGTCAGCACGTCCGAGGGCATGCTGGGCTTCCATGCGCCGGTCTTCATCGACTGCACGGGCAACGCGCAGCTGGCGCTGCTGTCCGGCTGCGAGACGGCATGCGGCTATGAAGGGGAGAATCAGCCCATGTCCCTGCGCTTCAGCGTGGGCGGTGTCGATATCCCCCGCGTCTACGGGACGCTGAATGAATGGGGCTACCGCTTCGGCGGCGATCACTTCCCGATGGAGTTCTACTCCCTGTGGCGGGAGGAGGCCTTCAATCCCTTCACCAAGCTGCTGCGAAAGGGCGTGGAGGCAGGCGCCCTCACCCAGCAGGACGGCAGCTACATCCAGGCCTATCACCATCCAAGCATGGGCAGGGATACCCTCTGGTTCAACTGCCCGGAGGCAGGGCACATCCTGAACGCCGTGTCCGCGCGCTCCATCACCCGCATGGTCCTCTATTCCCGCGAATCCGCGCAGCGCATCTTCAGCTTCCTCAAGGCGAGTTTCCCCGGCTTTGAAAACAGCTACATCCAGTCCTTTGCGGACATCCCCGGCATCCGGGAGTCTCGGCGGCTAGTGGGCGAATACGTCGTCTCCGAGGAGGATGTCCGCGCCCGCAGGCGCTTTGACGACGCCATCGCGCAGACCGCCTACCCCATCGACATCCACAACGAAAAGAACCTGGTGCTGATCCACATGGAGCCGGGCGAATACTACGAGATCCCCTACCGCTGCATGCTGCCCCGGTCTGTGAGCAACCTGCTGGTGGCCGGGCGGTGTGTCTCCTCCACCTTTGCGGCGCAGTCCAGCATGCGCATCCAGCTGACCTGCATGGCGCTGGGCGAAGCGGCCGGCATCGCCGCGGCCATGTCCGGCGATGTGCACGCAGTCGACGGCGCGCAGGTTCGCAAACGCATGATGGCGCACGGCGCCACCTTCGCCGTAACCGCTTAATAATCCCCCGGTACAGAAAAGTTGTGGTTCCCAGCACTCACACTGCCGAGAACCACGACTTCATTTCTTCTGACCAGGGGAGCAGATCATCAATTTCATAATCCTTGCTCTGTTCTGCGCGTTCGGGCAGTACAGGTTATGCGTCCCGCAGAAGAATCCACCGCTTGCATCCGGATTTCTGCTGTTCTGGTGGAAATACATCTTTCCACCGCAGTCAGCGCAGTAAACTGGAAGTTACCTATCCCAATTCATTTATTTCATTCTGCAGATTTGCAAGGAATCTGCCTGCGTGAGCGCCATCCATCTGTGTATGATGAAACTGGAAGGAGATTGGCAAATAATACCTGAAAAACTTCTTTCTATATCTGCCCCAGATGATAAACGGATTGTTGAAAATTCCACTGTTCATGCCGACAGCACCATCTATTTCAGTATCAACAATTGCTGATGTGCCGATTACCATACTGTCAGCGGACAGATCCCAATCTTGACAGCTATTGGCAACCTGAGCAGTATATTTTAAGTAGTCTTGGTTGAAAGTATTCATATCATTCGAATACAGAATATCACATGAACTTACTTCTCCGTTTCTATTCTTGACAATTGTGTTCACCGCAATCGTTTCATATTGTATCAGCTTATCACCAACAGGAAGAAGATAAAATTCCTTCACATCCACAGCAGCTTTTCCAATACAATAATCAAGCAGCATATTGAATTTCAAATGCTTCTTTTTACTGATTCTGATTAGGTTTGTTACATCTATCGTTTTAAAGAAAGTCACCATTGGGTTCGGCGCCTGCATCCAAAGCTCAAACGCCATGGCTCTAGATGTATCTTTCGGGTTTATTTCTCTTGCCATGATTCCCTCCACAAATTTCCGATTTGTCGAACTCTCAAGTTCTCCATTTACAATAATTATAGCACACGGATATGAATAATTCTACCAGCTAGAGCAGCGCATTGCTTCTGTAGATTAGGAGACGATTATGGATAAAAATGCGATAAAAAAATATGCTGTCTGGGCACGGACAGAGCTGATCGCCCGTGTTTCCATGAAAGCGGAACAGTATGGCATTGCCGAGGATAACATGCAAAAGTGTCAAGCTAAGCATCTGATTTTGCTTTGCTTGCCCCTTTGGAGACCGCAAATTTGCAATGATGCGCAGGCTTTTCCACTAACGTGCAGAAGTAAAAATGATGGCGAATATGCTATGACGGTAGCGCCTCAGTAGGCACAACATAGCCCAAGTTGTGTTTTGGTAGGATGAACATACATCACAATATGTTGTGGTGATAGCACCTCAGTAGACACAACATAGCCCTGCGGCCATTACGGCTCCAAGACGCAGGAATGCCGCTGCAAGCCGCACGAGATCGAGCGGTATCTCTCGCGCATCTCCGGGCCGCTGCTGGACCGCATCGACATGCAGCTGGAGGTCTCCGCGCTGCCGGTCAGCGAGATCACGGCGGGTGCGAAGGAGGAGCCGTCCAGCGTCATCCGCGCACGCGTGCAGGCGGCCAGAGCGCGCCAGCAGGCGCGTTATGACAGGACGCATGTGACCTGCAACGCGGAGCTGTCGGCGCGGCAGGTCAGCGAGGTATGCGCGCTTGACAACGATTGCCGGCTGCTGCTGGAGCGGGCGTGCGAAAAGTACCATCTCTCCATGCGCGCGGTGAGCCGCATCCAGAAGGTGGCGCGGACGATCGCGGACCTGGCGGGTGAGGAGCGGATTGGCAAGGCACATCTGCTGGAGGCGCTGGCGTACCGGAATCTGGATAAGGACTACTGGAGACGGTAAAGCGTTTGCCAAATCCGCTGTGCTGTGATAAGATAGGGAGAATCTTCCGGGGCTCTCCCGGGGAAACGGAGTACGATGAGATGATTGAGAAGCGAGACATCCTCTTTACGCCCGCCAATGAAATGCGGACGCTGCATATCTACCTGCCGGACGATTACGGGATGAGCGGCGAGCGCTATCCGGTGATGTATTTCTTTGACGGGCACAACCTGTTCTCTAACGAGGACGCGACCTATGGCAAGAGCTGGGGCCTCAAGGATTTCCTGGCTCAGTGGGGCAAGAAGCTGATCATCGTGGGCGTGACCTGCTCGATGACCAACCGCCTGGTGGAATACTGCCCGTATCACTTCACGAAGGGTTTCCTCGGCGAGATCAGGGGGACAGGCGACGCGACGATCCGCTGGATGCTTGACGAGCTCAAGCCGGTTATCGACCGGGACTACCGCACGATCCCGTTCCGCGAGTGCACGGCCATTGGCGGCTCGAGCATGGGCGGCCTGATGAGCCTGTACGCGGTCATCCGCTACAACACCTGGTTCTCCAAGGCGGCGTGCCTGTCGAGCACCACCGGCCCGTGCATGGAGGATTTCCGCAGGGATATCGCGGAGGCGGAGATTTCGCCCGATACCCGCGTATACCTCTCCTGGGGCACGGAGGAGGGAGGCGGCTCCAAGATGTATCCGCGCAAGGACACCAACGACACCATGGCTGCGCGCAACGGCGAGCTGGCTGCGCGTCTGAATGAAAAGGGCGCGCGCACGCGCATCTACGGCCAGCCGGGCGGACGGCACTGTGAGGCGGACTGGGAGAAGCAGGTGCCGATGTTCATGAACTTCCTGTGGTGTGACGGTTGATGCGCATAAGGGAGAGAAAGGGAACGAGGACCTCATCCGCCCTTCGGGCACCTTCCCCTTTGGGGAAGGTGGCTTGCCGCAGGCAAGACGGATGAGGTCCTCGTGAACAAAATCCCCCTAAAGCACCCTTTATCCTTCCGCCATTTCAGCGTGCTCGCTGAGCCAATGGGCCACGGCGTCCTCGTCGTTGCTGCCGATCACCGCCGTGGCGACGGCCTTGAGCTCCGGCGCGGCGTTGCTGACCGCGTAGCCCTCGTCGGCCAGCTCGAACATGTCGATGTCGTTCTTGCCGTCGCCGAAGACCACGAGCCGGTTGCAGCCCAGCTTCTCCCTGAGCTGACGGATGGCGTTCGATTTGGAGGCAGCCAGCGGCATGATCTCCAGCCACTGCTCGCCGGAGTAGATGTCCTTCTGATAGACCGTGTGGCAGACGTCCCGGTATCTGCGCTCCAGCGGCTCGAGCTTCTCCGCATCGCCGATGCAGGCAAAGTAGAAGATGTCGCCCCGATACAGGTCCTGAACGGATGCGACCGGGTTGTCCCGGCGGTCGCCCCGGCGGGAGGCGACAAAGTCCAGCACGCCCCGGCTGCTGCGCGCCGGGACGTAGGAGAACCGCTCCACACCGTCCACAAACGCATAGACGATCGGCACGACGCCGTGTGCAAGCAAACCGTCAAGCACCTCGTGCGCGTCGCCGCCGAAGAAATTGGAGAGCAGGATCTCCCCGGTCACATTGTCGACGATCATCGCGCCGTTGTAGACGATCAGCGGGATGTGCGCGTCGAGCCCGCGCGTGACCTTTGCGGAGGTGGAATACGACCTGGCGGTGGCATAGGAAAAGAGCATGCCCTGCTGCGCGAGGCAGTTGATGGTCCGGTTGGTGTAGTCCGACGTGGAGACGTCGCTGCGCAGCAGCGTGCCGTCCAGATCGGAAACGTACAGCGTCTTCATGGCGTGATCTCCCTGCAGAATTTTCGGATATTGTAGCATTTTGTGGCTGGATTGTCAAATTAGCAGTAATATTTCAAAATATCATGCGCGGTATTTACAAGGGCCGGGCAAGGTGATAGAATATACCAACTGAAATAATATGTTGCATTGGGAGGTGCAGACATGGATAAGGGCATGACGCGAAGGAGCTTTCTCAAGACGGCAGCGGCCGGCGCGGCCGGCGTGGCCGCTTATGGCATGATGGGCAGTGTGGCCGCGGCAAAGGCGGAGGAGGACACGTTTGACGGCCGCCGGAAGTTC
>CAMBWJ010000037.1 GCA_945871545.1 uncultured Clostridia bacterium
GATTTCTTGCGTCCGTTAACCGTAGGGCGGGATGCCCTCATCCCGCCGGCGGCGAGGTGCCGCAGCCGGTTGCCTGTCGGCGCTTGAGCGAACGCAGCTCCATCCCCATAGATCTGAGGGATGGAGCTGCTGTGTTCCTTTCCTTGCATGATTCCACTATTATCGCGAAATCCGTCCCGGCAAGAATGGGACGGATTTCTTACGTCCGTTAACCGTAGGGCGGGATGCCCTCATCCCACCGGCGGCGAGGCGCCGCAGCCAGTAGCTGTCGCGCTTTGAATGAACGCACCCCTGCCCCCATAGATCAGAGGGGCAGGGGTGCTGTGTTTCTCTCCCTGCGGCGGGTTCGCATTTCCCCGAAATCCATCCCGTAGATTATGGGATGGATTTCTTACGTCCGGTTTTGGGGAAAGTGTGGGGGATTCCAATCCATCAAAAATCGGTATTATATTTCTCTCCGTAATCAAAGGTAATCCGCTGCGCATCCGCATCCACGGTGGCCTGCACGCCGAAGGGCAGGATGCAGCGCGGCGTGGCGTGGCCCACGTTGAGGTTGGCCACGATGGGCAGCGCCGGATTGTCCACCTCTTCGACGATGATCCGCTTGTATTCCTCGAAGAACACCTCGTCCATGGGCTTTCCGCAGAGCACGCCCGACACGACCCCGAACACCCCCGTACGCTTCAGGGCCTCCAGCATGCGGCGGTAATGCTCCGGGCTGGTGCGCTCCTCGCTGGTCTCCAGCAGCAGAATCTTGCCCCGCCAGTCGTCCAGGCTGGGAAACAGGCCGTATCTTTCGCAGACAGCCACGCTGTCGGGATAGCGGTCGCCATTGAAGATGTCATAGAGGGTCTCCAGACAGCCGCCCAGAATCTTTCCGCGGAACACCGGCGCGCCCTGGAGCAGTTGGAAGCCCTCGTTTGCATGGCGCTTGCGCGGCGTGCCGACGGCATTCACCGACCAGTCCGTGCGCTCCTCATACCATACGTCGCTGGGCACGATCTCCCGGATGCGCCCGGTGCGCAGCAGCTCCTCGAAGTAGCGCGCCGTGTAGGGGAGCATTTCGTCCTCCATCTCGCACACGTCGGCGAGGAAGGACTGGCCGTAGAAGGTGTTCAGCCCCAGTTTGTGCAGCATCAGGTGGTTCATCGTGGTGTCGGAAAAGCCCAGAAAGATCTTTTTCCGCAGCGCCCGCCTGAGCGCGTCGTTTTCAAACAGATGCGGCGCGAGGCGGTAGGTGTCGTCGCCGCCAATGGCGCAGAGGATCATGTCGATGGAGTCGTCCTGAAAGGCCTGAATCAGATCCTCCGCGCGCTTCTCCGGGTGATTTTTCACATATTCAATGCCCGCCTGCGCGTGGGGCATCATCTTCACGTTCACGCCGCAGGCTTCCAGCCGCTTCAGGCCGATGTCCACCTCGTGCTTTACAAAGTCCTCGCCGATGGTGCCCGCAGACAGGCTCACGATTGCGATGTTCCTTACCATATGTTTCCCCTCCTTCGCAGCTCCGCCAGAAACAGCCGGTCGGCAGGGCAGAAATCCCCATCCGTGGCCTCATCAAGCGCGATCCAGCGCAGGCCGTTGTGCTCCAGCAGCTGCGGCTCTCCCTGAACGATGGACGCGCCGTAGAGCGTCAGGTGCACCGTCAGCTCCGGGTAGGCGTAGGTCACGTCCGCGACCTGCTCCTGCACCTCCACGTCGATGCCCAGCTCCTCCCGCAATTCACGCTTCAATGCCTGCTCTCCGGTCTCGCCGCTCTCCACCTTGCCGCCCGCGAACTCCCATAGAAGCCCCCGGGCCTTGTGCGCCGGGCGCTGGCAGATCAGAAAGCGCTCTCCGTCCCGAACCAGTCCCGCAACAACCTCCAGCATGTGCATTCTCCTTTCAGCGCAGGTTGGGATGCGCGCCGTCCCACACGATGCGCCGGTAGTTCTCCCGGTCGGTGTCGCCCTCGGTGCTGATCAGCAGCATACGCGCGTCCGGGCCGAAGTTCAGCCTCTCCCGCAGCTCCGCGAGCTCGGGGTTGACCATGATCTCCCGCAGCGCGCCCGCGGTGGACGCGCCGGATTCCCCGGAGATGATGCGCGCGTCCCCCGGCAGTGGGTTCCCCAGCATGCGCATGCCGCCCGCAGCGGCGCTGTCCGGCATGGACAGGAACGCGTCGGCGTATGCGTCCAGAATCCGCCAGCTCACCGTGGAGGGCTCGCCGCAGGCAAGGCCTGCCATGATCGTGGGCATGTCGCCGGTCACGAAGCGGAGTTTCCCGTCATCTGCACGGGCGGTGCGCAGGATGCAGTCGGCGGCGTTCGGCTCCACGATCACGCTCACCGGGCGCGCATCGCCGCGCTTTGCGGCGTAGTAACCCAGCATTGCTCCGGCAAAGGAGCCCACGCCCGCCTGCAGCAGGATGTGGGTGGGCGCATCCTCGCCCATTTCCATGAGCTGCGCGTCGATCTCCCGGGCGATGGTGGTGTAGCCCTGCATGATGCGGGTGGGAATCTCCTCGTAGCCGTCCCAGGCGGTGTCCTGGGTCAGAATCCAGCCGTTCTCCCGGGCGTGCTGCTCCGCAAGGTGCACGCAGCCGTCGTAATTGCAGTCCAGAATCGAGGCCTGCGCGCCCTGACGGCGCACGTTCTCCAGTCGCTCCGCTGCGGTGCCCCTGGGCATGTACACCACGCAGCGCTGGCCCAGCCGCCGGGCCATCCATGCCACGCCACGGCCATGGTTGCCGTCGGTGGCGGTGATGAAGGTCACATCGCCCAGCTTCTTACGCGTCTGCGCGCTGGCGAGAAAGTCGAAGCTGCAATCGTCGATGCTCCGCCCCAGCTTCTCCGCAAGGCAGCAGCCCATGGCGTAGCCGCCTCCCAGCACCTTGAAGGCGTTCAGGTCGAAGCGCCGGGACTCGTCCTTCACGTACACGCGCCCCACGCCCAGCGCCCCTGCGAGGCCGTCCAGGCGCATAAGCGGCGTGGGAGCGTAGCCGGGAAAGCCCGCGTGGAAGCGCTGCGCACGTGCCGCCGCCCCGTCGCCCACGGCATGCAGCTCCGCCGCCGGACGCGTCCCACGGCTCCGAAGCACATATTCAAACGCGTTTTGCTGGTTCATCTCATTCGCACCTCCGGCATGAATTGGTTCCTATCGGCAGGATAGCACATTTCCGCGTGAAAGTAAACGCGCGGCGCGAAAAAGTTCACACAGCTCCGAACGCCGACCAATGTTAAGAAGAAAAAAAGTTGGGAAAAGCGGTTGACAAATGGAGCTGAGTTGCGTATAATACTATTTGTCGGTCGGGCGCGTCGCGCTCGGTTGACGATTGCCGAATTGTGTAATGGTAGCACCCATGACTCTGACTCATGTTGTCTAGGTTCGAATCCTAGTTCGGCAGCCAGTACAAGCCTCCATGGTCAAGCGGTTAAGACGTCGCCCTCTCACGGCGAAAACTGGGGTTCGAGTCCCCATGGAGGTGCCAGTATCGCCCGGTTCTCAAAAGAGAATCGGGCGATTTTTTATGCCATGAACCCCATGCCCTGCGTGGGGTTTTGTTGTACAAAAGCGGCCAGCAGCGTAAAGCTACTGGCCGTGAAAAGTATTTTCTTTTCACCGTCCTCCCGATATGCAAGCAATGGCTGCGGAGGACAGCTCTGCCGGAGGGCGCAGGTCTTACTTGCCCAGCACCTTCCTGGCGGTGGCGGCGACGTTCTCGGCGGTGAAGCCGTACTCCTTGAAGAGCAGGCCTGCCGGAGCGGATGCGCCGAAGTGGTCCAGGGTGACGGTCGCGCCATCCAGACCGACGTACTTGTGCCAGCCGAAGCTCGCGGCGGCCTCGACGGCGACGCGGGCGCGCACGGCTGCGGGCATGACGGACTCCTTGTACTCGTCGGACTGGGCCTCAAACAGCTCGAAGGACGGCATGGAGATGACGCGGGCGTCGATGCCCTCGGCCTTCAGCTGTGCCTGTGCGCCGATGCACTGCTCCACCTCGGAGCCGGAGGCCATCAGCAGCACGTCGGGGGTGGCCTTCTCGCAATCGGAGATGATGTAGCCGCCCTTGAGGGCATTCGCGCCGCTGTTCTCGTAGAGCGGCAGGTTCTGGCGGGTGAGCACCAGGGCCACGGGATGATTCTCGGTCATTGCGGCGATCCAGCCGGCGGCAACCTCCTTGTTGTCCGCGGGGCGGAACACGATCAGGCCCGGAACGGCGCGCAGGCCGGCCAGGTGCTCGATCGGCTGATGGGTCGGGCCATCCTCGCCGACGCCGATGGAGTCGTGGGTGAGCATGTAGGGAACGCCCAGGTTCATGATGGAGCTCATGCGCATGGCGTTCTTCATGTAGTCAGAGAATACGAAGAAGGTGGCGCAGTAGGAGCGCAGGCCGCCGTGCAGACGGATGCCGTTGCAGATGGCCGCCATGGCGTGCTCGCGGACGCCGAAGTGGATGTTGTCGCCTTCGGGAGTCTCGGCAGAGAAGTCGCCCTTGCCCTTCATGTAGCTCTTGTTGGAGGGAGACAGGTCGGCGGAGCCGCCGAACAGGTTCGGCACGTACTTGGTCAGGCGATTGAGCACTTCGCCGCCGGAGGCGCGGGTTGCACCGCCCTTTTCAAAGGCGAACAGATCGTCGCACTTGGTCAGATCCGGGAGCTCATCGCTCATCCACTTGTCGAACTCAGCCTTCAGCTCGGGATAGGCCTTGGCATACTCGGCCATCATGTCGTTCCATGCCTGCTGGGCAGCCGCGCCGCGCTGTGCGGTCTCGGCGGTGCAGTCATAGACCTCCTGGGGAACCGCGAAGGGCTCCTCGCAGGGCCACTGAAGGGTCTGCTTGGTCAGCTTGATGTTCTCCTCGCCCAGAGGTTCGCCGTGGGAGGACGCCTGGCCCTGCTTCGGGGAGCCATAGCCGATGGCGGTGTGGCACACGATCAGGGTGGGCTTGTCGCTCTTCTTGGCGACGGTGATGGCTGCGTTGACCTGGCACCAGCAGTTGCCTTCCTTGACGTCGATGACGTTCCAGCCGTAGGCGCGGAAGCGCGCGGGCACGTCCTCGCGGAAGGCGATGTCGGTGTCGCCCTCGATGGAGATCTCGTTGTCATCGTAGAGCGCGATCAGCTTGTTCAGCTTGAGGGTGCCGGCCAGGGAGCATGCCTCGTGGGAGATGCCCTCCATCATGCAGCCGTCGCCCAGGATGCAGTAGGTGTAGTGGTCGACCACCGGGAAGCCCTCGCGGTTGAACTTGGCGGCCAGATGCTTTTCCGCCATGGCCATGCCGACCGCGTTTGCGATGCCCTGGCCCAGCGGGCCGGTGGTGGTTTCAACGCCGATGGTGTGGCCATACTCCGGATGGCCGGGGGTCTTGGAGCCGAACTGGCGGAACTGCTTGAGGTCCTCAATGGTCAGGCCGTATCCGAACAGGTGCAGAAGGCTGTAGATCAGCATAGAACCGTGGCCGGAGGAGAGCACGAAGCGGTCGCGGTCGGTCCACTTGGGATCGGCGGGGTTGTGCTTCATCTGCTTGCCCCAAACGGCATATGCGGCCGGTGCGGCGCCCATGGGCATTCCGGGATGGCCGGAATTCGCCTTCTGAACTGCCTCGGCGGAAAGGATGCGGATGGCATTGACGACCAACTGTTCATGATTCATGGTAATGCATCTCCTGTCTGTGTATTGTAAGTGAAGGTAGAATGATACGCTTCATGCCGCCTGCGCCCATGGATGCGGCGGCGCGGAATTCCCATAAGGGAATCTTCCTCATCAATATTATACCATATTGTGAAACTTTGGAAAAGTTCCTTCACAGGATTTTTTATCGAAATTCAGGGCTTTTGTGCAATTTATTTTCCGATTGCGGCCTTCAGCGGGGTCAGATCCAGGCTTTCCACACCCTCCAGCAGCGCGCACAGCTCGCCCAGCATGCGCTTCACGCCGCCGGGCACGTCGCTCTCGGCGTTCAGCGGCATCACCGGGTCGTGCACCGACAGCCGCAGCAGGAACCAGGCGTTGTTCACGCCGCCGTCCAGATTAAAGCTGATGCGCACGCCCTCGCGGTTGTCCGGGGCCAGCTGCCACTCCGGGTTGTCCAGCGTGTGGCTGAGGATGGCCTCGATGACCTCCTGACCCGCCGCGCGGAAGTCCTCCTGATCCAGGATCGGCAGGCGCAGCTCCACGCTCTCCACCGGCTCCTGCAATTCGTCGATGAGGGAGGAGAGCGTCTCGCCCTCGCGCTTGCGGCGCAGGGCCTCGCAGATCAGCCGCGTGACCAGATACATGCCGTCGTCCAGGAAGTAGTTCTCCCGCAGCGCCGCGTGGCCGCTGGTTTCGATGGCCAGCGGGCAGTCGATGCCTTCGTCGTTCAGGCGGATGGCCTCGTCGATCACGTTGCGGTAGCCGCGCTTGAAGCGGTAGTGGGTGCCACCCCACTCGGTGATGAACTGGTTGAGGCCCGAGCTGGTGACGCTGTCGGTGACGAAGGTTGCCCCGGGGTGCTCCTCCAGCAATATGGCGGCGATCAGCGCGATCAGGCGGTTGCGGTTGATGGCCTTGCCGTTCTGATCCACGATGGCCGCGCGGTCGCAGTCCGCGTCGAAGATCACGCCCAGATCCGCCCGGTTCTCCAGCACCGCCCTCGACAGGCTCTCCATGGCGGCGGCGTCCTCGGGGTTGGGGATGTGGTTGGGGAAGCTGCCGTCGGGCTCGAGGAACTGACTGCCCTCGATCTCCGCGCCCAGTTCCTCCAGGAAGCGCGCGTAGAAGCCGCCCGCGCCGTTTCCCGCGTCCACGACCACGTGCAGGCCCAGCAGCGGCTTCAGGCTCTCGTCGTTCAGGCGCTTGCGCACCATGGCGGCGAGGGAGGCGGTGTAGGTGGAGAGGAAGTCCACCTCCCTGACCAGGGGATCGGGAATCTCCACCTCGGCGGCGGCCTCGATCAGCTCCCGCACGCTGGCGGAGTCCAGCCCGCCGTCGCGGGTGATGAACTTGAAGCCGTTCTTCTCCGAGGGATGGTGGCTGGCGGTGATCATGATGGAGCCGTTGGCCCGCAGGCTTTCCTCCACGCAGATCATGAACATTGCGGGCGTGGTGCACAGACCGCAGTCCAGCACGTCGCAGTCCGCCGCCTTCATGCCCTGAATCAGCGCCTCCTTCAGGCGCGGCCCGGAGGAACGGGAATCGTGACCCACGGCCAGCTTGAGCTTGTCGGTGGTGGTGCCGTACCTGTGCGCGACCCAGCGCGCGAACACGTAGCCGATGCGCTCGGCAAAGTCGTCGGTGAGCTGCTCGGCGTTGCCGCGGATGTCGGAGCCGCTGCGCAGCTTCAGCCAGTCAGATAGGTTGGAACGCATAAATACCCCCTTTGTCGTTTCGGCCCGCATGCGTCGGGGCCTGGACCCGGCTCATTCCTCGCCGGGCTGCAAATTGAGCAGATACCGATAGAGCGGCTTCAGCCGCATAAATCCCGCCTTGACCTCCTCCGCAAGCGCGGGGGAGAAAATCAGGTCGAAGTCCGTGACGGCCTTCTCGAAGTAGAAGCCCTTGGCCGCGTACCAGGGCCGCAGCGGCTCCGGGATGTTCTCCGGAACCTTCATGCGCCGGTTCGGCTCGGCGTAGAGCGTGAACTCCGCAAGCACCGGCATGCACACGTCCAGCACCTCGTCGGGCGCAAGCTCCATGCGGCGGCGCAGCGCGTCCATCAGGCCCCTGTTCTCCCGGTAGAAGCCCATGCCGTAGCTCGCGCCGCCGTCGCCGATGTCGAAGTACAGGGCCAGGCTGCGCCCGCGATCCTCCCCCGGGCGGCGGAAGGCCAGCCACACGTAGTCGCGGTAGGGCGACTTGTCCCGGGCGAAGCGAATGTCCCGGTTGATGCGGGAGACGACCCGATGGGGCCTGCGCTCCAGCTCGGGGTCGACGTCCTCCGCGACGGGCGCAAGTTCCTCCGCCAGCGCGATGCTGGGCTCCCGCACCGCGCGCAGATACCAGTCCCGGTTCTCCAGAAAGAAGGGCCGGTTGTTGTTGAAGCGTATGGCCAGAAAGAATTCGATGGTCTCGTTGCTGTAACCCTGAAACACCTTATTTGCCGTCCTTGTCCGTCTTTTTCGCGTCCGGCTTCGCGGGACGCTTGCCGTTCTTGCGGGACTTACCCACGCTCTCCTTGCGCTTGACCTTCTCCTCGGCGATGCGCAGCTGCCGCTGGACGCGCGCCCGGTGAGAGGCCACCGCCAGAATCACGATCAGCACCACCAGCGTAACGCAGCCGGCGATCATCAGCACGCCGAACAGCGCGCTGCCGCCGATCTTGATGGAGCTGCCGGTGAACTCGATGAAGCTGGGCTTCGCGCCCTCCGGCAGCACGCCGTCCGGGGCGATGGCGATCTCCACGATTTCGCTGTCCGCGCCGCCCTGCCAGCCCTCCGCGTCGGTGTACTGCACATGGAAGCGGTATTGGCTGCTCTCGCGCACGTCCAGCTCCACCGCGCAGTCGATCGCGCCGCCTGCGGGCACGATGGCGAAGGTGCGCAGCTCGCCCATGCTCTCCTCAGTGAGGATCAGATCGGTTGCGTCCGCGTCGCCCGCGTTCTCAATGCGCAGCTGCACCGTCACCGTTCCGGCGCGGCGGATGCGCGGGGTCGCAGCCGTGGCCTGAAGCTGCACGTCCGCAAGCACCCCGATCTCACGGGGCGCGAGGGTCACGCTGTTGGTCAGGAAGTCCACGCGGCTGCCGCTTGCGCTCATGCCGGTCACCCGCCAGCGGAAGCTTCCGTCGCCGCGCACCGGATAGCTGCGGCTGATCGCCACCGGCTCCGCGCCAGCGGGCAGCTGCAGCTCGTCGGCGATCACGCCGCCGTACACATCGTCGGTGATGCGCAGATTCAGGTAGTCCGCGTCGCCCGGGTTCTCCAATAGAACCACCACCTCGGCGGTGCTCTCGGAGAAGGGGGAGTAGTCCGCCGACAGCCGGGCGCTGATGCGCGGCTGCGCCAGACGCAGCGTCGCCTCGCTGAGGGTCTGCGTAAAGAGCGCGCCGTCCAGCGCATTGACCGCGTAGCTGAGCGTGGGTGCGGACACGGCGTCCCCGGAGAGGGTCACGCGGCTGATCAGCGTGCGGCTCTCGCCCACGTCCAGCAGCTCCGCGCGCCCGGTGAAGTCGCCCAGCGCATCCTCCACCCGCAGGGAATTGACCGCCACGTTGCCGCTGTTGCGCACGCGATAGGTGATGGTCACGGTGTCGCCGGCCTCAGAGCAGACGCTGGAGAACTGCCGGGTGAACTCCACCTGCGGCCGCTTGTCGCTCTGGCGGATGGAGGCGTGCACGGTGTAATTCACCTTGCGCTCCGGATCCAGCGGGTCGTCGTGGCTGATAATATAGGTAATTTCTCCCGCGTCCAGCTCCGCCTGAGTCACGCTGTGGCTGCGCGTGAAGATCTGACTCTCCCCCGCGCCGATCTGGCCGATGGGCTCGGAGAGCAGGCCGTCCGAGGAGGAGAGATACACATTCTGCGCGTCGCGCTCCGATGCGTTTGCGATGGTGAAGCTCAGCGTCACATCGCCCGGCTCCACCAGCTCGTCGGGCTTGGCGCTCGCCTGGATCTCCAGCAGCGGCGCTTCCTCCGCAAGCGCTGTGGGCACAATAAGCGGCCCCGCCCCGTTCGCCGGAAGCAGTCCGGCCGCGAGGCACAGCAGCAGCGCGCATATGAATTGCCCGATTCGTCGAATCATCCGGTTCTCAACCTCGTACAAGCAGTAATATCCTGAGTTTATTTTATGCCAGAAACGTGAGCCTGTCAAGAAGTCCACGCCGTCAAGTTTTGCCAGGGAAAATCATGCAATCCTCGATAAATTTACAAAAACAACCCTTGCATTCTCCCATGGGGCGTGGTATAATATGCTCTGCAAGTTTGGTTCGAGCTTAATTCTTGCAGATGAGGACGGCCAACAGAGTGTGGAACGACGGTTCCTGCTGCGTCCGCGCGGTGCAATTCCGCGAAGCAGTTTCAACGGAGGTCTGCACAAAACCACCGATCATACGCGGGGCATTAGCACAGTTGGTAGCGCGCAACGTTCGCATCGTTGAGGTCAGGGGTT
>CAMBWJ010000038.1 GCA_945871545.1 uncultured Clostridia bacterium
TGCGCGCCTCGTCCTGCGTTTCGAGGTACAGCGCCAGCGCCCTGCGCCAGATGTACTTCGTGGTTTCGTACGGGAGCTTCATGAACTTTTCGGTGGTTGCGGGGTTCTGCCGTCCAAAGCCGACGAAGCCCAGGTACATGGAGGCCAGTTCAAAGATGGGATGCCCGTAGGAGAGGGTATCCATGTCGATCAGCAGAACCTCGCCGTTCTGCATCTCGACGTTGTTGGTGTGGTAGTCCCCGTGGATCATGGTGTGCCGCTCGGGAACGGCCTGAATCAGCGCGATCAGTTTGTCGCACTGCTCCTCCGGCAGATGGCCCCGCAGGTACTCCGCCCAGCCCAGGGCGACCGCCTTCATGTCCTCCATCTCCCCGGGGTCAACCTCGGTGGAATGAATGCGCCTGAGCAGATCGACGAACTCGGCGATGTAACGGTCCCGGTTTTCCGGATCGGCAGCGATCAGCTTGGAGAAGGACTTCGCGTTGAGCAGCTCAAACACGGAGCCGTAGCTGTCCCCGACCTTCACCACGTCGAAGGGAATGGCCGTGGGGATCCCCAGGATGAGCGCCCTGCGCGCAAGCTGGCGCTCGCGCTGGATCTCGTTCAGCGCGTCCGCATTGCGGTAGACCTTGACCACGATCTCCGGGTCGTAGCGGTAGACGACGCCGTTGGAGCCCTCGCCCAGAACCTCGCAGCCCTCGACGGACAGCCTGCGATACGCCTTCTGCACCTTCGCCATCTCCGTAAATCCGGTCATTTCTAGGATGTCATAGACTTCGGGCGATACGCCGACGATCTCGATGTTCCCGCACTTCTTGCGCAGCTTCAATATGACGCGCAGGCCTGCGCTCGAGATGAACTCCAGCTTCTCCGCGTCGATGACGATCCTGTCCACGCTGCCGCCAAACCCGTCAAAGATCTGCTTTTCAACCTCGGGTGCATTCGCGGAATGAATGCGGCCTTCCAGCGCGATGCGAAGAACCCTGTCCTCATTGGTGACTGTAACCATCGCTTATATTCCTCCAAACACGCGGTCGATCAATGCAACGTACTCCCTGTATGCGGCTGTGTGCGCAAGATCCGCAAGCGCGTCGGCGATGCTCGTGTAATACCACCTGTGCTCCGCCGGATTCTTCTGGTTGAACTGCTGCCACATCGCGTCCCCGTAGATTTCCAGGGACCGGCTCAGGGAGCGGATGTTGGAAAGCTTGTCCCCCAAATAGAGCGCCTTGATCCCGGGATCCGAGGTCTGGCGCAGCACGGCGACGGATTCCTCCTTGCGCATCCGCCACGTATCGGCGGGATTCTGCCTCACGCGCTTGTTTTCGGTCTCGGACAGCACCAGCTCCGCGACCCTGTCGCCAAAGCGTTCCATGATCTCGCCGATCTTCACCCCCGCGTCCTCCACCGTATCATGGAGCACCGCCGCGATGACGGCCTCCTCCTCGTCGGTCACCGTCTGGGTGATCGTCGCCGCCTCCAGGGAATGCAGAATCGCAGGATGTCCGTCCACCTTGCGCTTCATGCCGTCGAAGGCCTCCGTTGCAAAGCAGATGGCCTCTGATAACTTGTCCAAACCTCCACCCCCGTTCCATGTCGTTCCTATGGTCTGTTCTCCCGATTCTTCGCGAAGAAACCTCAGTCCCCGTCCGCTTCCGGCCACACGCCCTCGTAGAGCACGCTGTCGCCCGTTTCGGCGATCTCCACGACCAGCGCGGCGGCGTCGGCTTCGTTTTGCACCATGCGCACCGAGGACTTGGGGAACTTGCGGCTCATCAGTCCGCTCATCAGCGCGCGGGTCTGCTCCGGCCCGATCAGGATCACGTAGTCTGCACAGCCCACGATCTGGGTGCCGAGGGCGAAATTTTTGTCCTCCGCGTCGCTCTCCAGCTCCGTGAGTCCCGCCGTGACCAGAATTCTGCGTCCGGGAAAGTCCCGCAGCACCCGCAGCGCCTCCGCCGCGCCCTCGGGCAGGGCGTTGGCGGAATCGTCGATGATGTTGATTGCATCCCTGGAAACCAGCTGCAGCTGGTGGCGCAGAGGCTTGAGCTTCTCCACGCCCCGGGCGATCTCGTCCATGCCCATGCCCAGCCTGTGGGCCACGGCAGTGCAGAGCGCAATGTCGCGCACGTTGTACTCGCCCAGCAATCGGGTGCGCATCCAGGCGCGCGTTCCATCGGCGCAGATCAGCTCAAAGCGCGTGCCGGAGGTTCCGGTCTCCACGTTCTCGGCGCGCATGTAGCATTCCACCTCCGCGTCGATGTTCGTGCGGTACTTCTCCGCCTTGCACAGCTTGTACAGCCGGTCGCCATAGCTCGCGTCGGAGCCGAAGAAGGCCATGCCGTCCTCCGGGAGCGCCTGAATCAGCTCGAACTTGGTCTGGGCGGCGGCCTCGATGGAGCCGAAGGACTCCAGATGAGCGTTGCCCACGCAGGTAATCATGCCGATCTTCGGGGAGACCAGCTTCGCCAGCTCCCTGATCTCGCCCTTTTGCTGCGCGCCCATCTCGGCGATGAACACCTGATGCTCGGGCTTGAGCTGCTCGTTCACCACCCGGGACACGCCCATGGCGGTGGAGAAGCTGGGCGGCGTGGCCAGCACGCGGTACTTCTCCGAGAGGATCGTCTTGAGAATCTGCTTGCAGGCGGTCTTGCCGAAGCTGCCGGTGATGCCGATGCGGATCAGATCCTTGCGCGCAGCCAGCTTGGATCGGGCGGAATTGTAGAAGCCCGCGTTGATCCGATCCTCCAGTGGCCGCAGGATCAGCGCCGCAACCAGCACCGCGTAGTCCGCGCCCGCGAACAGCAGGTAGGGCGTGATGGACAGCAGCGGTAAAATGATGCAGACCGCCAGATTGATGCAGAACACCAGCAGCATCAGGCGGAACATGCGCCGGGTGACGGCGAAGGGCTTCTTCATGGGAATCCGCAGCCGCAGCCAGAACAGCAGAGCCGCGACGATTGCGAACAGGCCCAGCACCAGCCAGCGGCACAGATCCTCCCGGAACTCCTCCTTTTGGATCACCATGGCCAGCAGGATGGGCAGATACCAGTCGATCACCGCCACCGCCGCCGCGATCAGCACGTCCGGCCGCAGCGTCCGGTCACTGTTGCGGCGCAGCAGCCTGCGCAGCTCCGGAATCTGATAGCGCTGCGCCTGCAGCATGTGCATGGCGGCAACGCCCGCAGCCGTGCAGCCCAGCGCGACGATCAGCGTTCGCAACACCGTGTAGAGCATGATTCCCCCTTAGTCCTCCTCTTCCTCCACGACCAGCATCGGATCGTTCTCCGGATGCCCCTCGGGGAGCTGTTCCAGCGCCATGATCAGCGCATCCTCGCTGTTCTCGTAGTAGCGCTTGCGGTAGCCCACGTCGATGAAGCCCAGCTTGTGGTACAAATTCTGGGCCACCTTGTTGCTGCGGCGCACCTCCAGCGTCATCCAGTTCATGCCGCTGTCGGCGGCCAACTGGATCATCTCCCGGGTCACGCGCTCGCCGTAGCCCATGCCGCGCTTCTCCGGATGCACGGCGATGTTGGTGATGTGGGCCTCGTCCAGGATGAACCACACGCCCGCATAGGCGATGGCCCGTCCGTCCTCCCGCAGCACCACATAGCGCGCGCAGGCGTTCTCCGTCACCTCGTGTCGGAAGGATTCCTTCGACCAGGGCGTCTTGAAGCAGGCTGTCTCAATTTCATGCACCGCGTCCACATCGTCCACGGTCATCAGTCCCACGGTGATTTCGCTCATATCTTCCTCGTGAATCGTTTATTTCTGTGTTTCAGCCGCAAGGCGCTCCTTGCGCTCCCGCTCGGCCTGAGGCAGCCGCAGATAGATCGGCGTGAGCATGCGCGCCTCCATCCATTCCTCCGGACGGGCCTCCGCCAGCAGGCAGGCCGCGTCCGCGCGCAGCTGGCGCAGGTTCGCCGGTGCGAGGATCGCCTCGGGCAGGATTTCGCGGATCTTCGCCGCGTGTACCCGCAGCCCGTCGCCCAGGAACACCAGCCGCCGATCCCTCGGAAGCTTCCCGAGGAAGTCCGTCAGGTCGATGGCCGCATCCTCCAGCACCCGCACGGGCAGGCCGTCCTTCATGTCGAAGGCCGCGCAGTACACCTGACCGCGCCGCGCGTCCAGAATGGGGCAGGCGATGCCATCGAAGCCCTGATAGTTCATCGCCAGTGCCTCCAGCGCGTCGATGCGGGCGCAGGGCCTGTTCCACGCGTGGGCCAGACCCTTGACCGCGCACACGCCGATGCGCACGCCGGTGAAGGAGCCCGGGCCCGCCACGGTCGCAAAGCAGTCCACCTGATCGCAGGTCAATCCCGCGGCGCTCATGCACGCGTCCAGCGCCGGCATGATGGTCTCCGAGTGGGTCAGCCCCTGATTCATCGCGATGAGCTGCACCACCTCGCCGTCAACCAGCACGGCGCAGCTCGCCACCGGGCCGGAGGCGTCGATTCCAACGATCCTCATTCCTTCACCCTCCATTCCGCAAGCACAGCTTCATCCAATGTGACAATGCCCCGGTTCTCCAGCGCAATGATGCGCTTCTGCTCGTCGCCGTCATCGCTGCGGGCGATGGTCACGTGCAGCGCAGGCTCCGGGTCGATCTCGGCCATCTCGGGCCACTCGATCAGCGCCACGCCGTCGCCGCCGATGAACTCGTCCAGGCCTGCGGCGTAGAACTCCTCCGGGTCGTTCAGGCGGTAGAGGTCGAAGTGGTAGAGCTTCTGCCTTCCCTCGTAGGGAATCAGCAGCGTGAAGGTGGGGCTGGGCATGGCGCCGGTCACACCCAGAGCTCGCGCCACGCCCCGTGCAAACACGGATTTGCCCGCGCCCAGGTCGCCGTGCAAGAGCACAGCGTCCCCGGGGCGCAGCAGTTCGGCCAGCCGTCCCGCGAAGCGCAGGGTATCGGCCTCCGAATGGGTCAGATACTTCATATGAATGCTTCGTTCCTTATTCGTAAATTACTTGATGCACACCACGCCCTCCGGACGGATGCTCAGCACCGTGGTGGCATGCGCGCCGAACACGCTGTCCATGGCAGAACTGTACTTCTCCACCAGGTCGTTGGGCACGAAGGCCAGGATGGTACCCGCGAAGCCGCCGCCGTGGATGCGCCACGCGCCGCGCCCCTGCAGCATGCGGCGGCTCATCTCCAGCGCAAGGGGCATCTCCTGGTTGTCGCTGGATTCCACATGCAGGTTCTGCAGAAGCTTCCAACTGCTCTCGCCCGAGGCGATCACGTCCGCGAAGAAGGCCTGCAGGTCGTCGTTCTTCAGCGCCTGTGCAGCGGAGGCTGCGCGACGGGTCTCGTCCACGTAGTGGAAGGCGCGCAGGATCGCCCGGTCGGAGACATGATTCTTCAGCTTCGGCAGCGCATTCTCCAGCTCCTCGGGGGTGATCTTCTCCAGCAGCTCCGCGCCCATGCACTTCGCCACCTGCTTCATCTCCGCAGGAATGGAGGCGTAGGCGTCGGTCAGGTTGCCGTGTTCGCCGCCCACGGACACCACGCACACGGCGTAGCCCTTTTTGCCGAAGTCGTAGTTGATGGCCTCCACGTCGGCGATCGCCGGCGCGAAGTCCATGGCCACCAGGCCGCCCACGGCGCTGGCAGACTGATCCAGCAGGCCGCTGGGCTTGCCGAAGTACACGTTCTCGGCGTACTGGGAGATGCGGGCGTTGAGCTTGGGATCGATGCTCCAGTTGTTGAACAGCGCGTCGAAGGCCGCCACCAGCATGACCTCGAAGGCCGCAGAGGAGGACAGGCCGCTGCCCTTGAACACGGTGCTCGTCACCTGCGCGTCGAAGCCACCGATGGCGTAGCCCAGCTCCTTCAGGCGTGCAGCCACGCCGCGGATCAGGGAGAAGGTGGTGTTCTTTTCGTCCTCGCGCACGGCGAGGTCGGTGAGATCCACCACGAAGGGCGCGTCGTAGCCCGCGGAATAGAGCGTGACCACATTCTTTCCGTTGGCTGCGATGGCGGCGACGGTATCCAGATTCACCGCGCCCGCCAGCACGCGGCCGTTCTGGTGGTCGGTGTGGTTGCCCACGACCTCGGTGCGTCCCGGCGCGGAGACGAACATCTCCGGTTCGCAGCCGAAGTGGGCGCGGAAATCGTCGGCCAGCGCATTGTAGCGGGGGAACTGATCCTGACCGGCGTAGAGCGCATTCAGGCGCTCGGAATTGCGTTCAAAAACCTGCTTTACATCCATGGTGAATCCCCTCCGGACATATTTTGCTATTTTTATTGTAAACCAAAACGACCGTTTGCGCAAGGGGGAAGTGACATGAATCGGGAAAAGGCGCTTGACATCGGGCGCGGATTGCCGGATAATGATAGGTGATGACAAATTTCGAGGGAGTTGCTGATCATGTCGAAGAATTGTACCGAGTACCTGCACGCGCTGCTGGACTTTGCGGAGGACAAGCATCTGATCGAGGTCGAGGACCGGGCGTACAGCCTGAACCGCCTGCTGGAGATCTTTTCCATGGACGCGCCGGAGTGCGACCGCCCCGCGCGCGCGACCTCTCCGGAGACCGCCACGCCGATCCTGGAGCCGCTGATGGAGCTGGCTGCGGCGCGCGGCCTGTTTCCCGACAGCACGGAGCAGCGCGACCTGTTCTCCGCGAAGGTCATGGGCGCGCTGACCCCCCACCCCCAGCTGATCCGGGAGCGCTTTGCGCGCCTCTATCGTGAGCAGGGCGCGAAGGCGGCCACGGACGACTTCTACCGGCTGTGCAGGGACGTGGACTACATCCGCGTGGACCGCATTGCAAAGAACGTGCGCTTTCTGCACGATTCTCCCTGCGGCGAGCTGGAGATCACGATCAACCTCTCCAAGCCGGAGAAGGATCCCCGGGACATCGCCGCCCAGCGCAATGCAAAGCATACGGGCTATCCCCGCTGCATGCTCTGCGTGGAGAACCCGGGCTACGCCGGTCGCGCGGGCTTCCCTGCCCGGCAGAACCACCGCATCGTGCCGCTGAGCCTGGGCGGTGATCCCTGGTATCTGCAGTATTCTCCCTATTCCTATTATAATGAGCACTGCATCGTTTTCAATCGGGAGCACGTGCCCATGAAGATCTCCCATGAGAGCTTCGTGCGCCTGTTCGACTTCGCGGAGCAGTTCCCTCACTACTTCCTAGGCTCCAACGCCGACCTGCCCATCGTCGGCGGCTCCATCCTCTCCCACGACCACTTCCAGGGCGGCGGCTACGTCTTTCCCATGGATCGCGCAGGCGTGCGCTTTGGGCTGAGGTCGCCCTCCGCTGCGGTGGAGGCTTGGGTGGCCGACTGGCCGATGAGCTGCATCGTGCTGCGCGGCGACGATCGCGACGAGGTCATTGCCCTGGCAGATCAGATGCTGGAGGCGTGGCGCGTCTACTCCGACCCGGCCTGCGGCATCTATGCCGAGACCGACGGCACGCCCCACAACACCATCACCCCCGTGGCGCGCATGGAGAACGGCAAGTACAAGCTGTACCTGGTGCTGCGCAACAACCTGACTACCGAGGAGCACCCTCTGGGCGTGTTCCATCCCCACGCGCAGCTCCACCACATCAAGAAGGAGAACATCGGCCTGATCGAGGTCATGGGCCTGTTCATCCTGCCCGGACGGCTGGTGCAGGAGCTTGCCGGACTGGAGAAGTACCTCACCGGCGAGGTTGCGCTTACTGCGGCCCCGGCGGCGGACGATCCGCTTGCAAAGCACTACGACTGGGTACAGGAGATCGCTGCCAGGACGGGCACGAAGCTCAGCGAGGAGGAGGCGCAGGCAGCCCTTCGGGACGGCCTTGCCAGCAAGTGTGCGCAGGTGCTCGCAGACGCGGGCGTCTACAAGAACGACCCTGCGGGCAATGCGGGCGTGCTCCGCTTCCTGGAGACCATCGGCTACGAAAAAGCATAAGCAATTGCATGCAAGGCGCTGTCTCTACGCGACAAAAGTAGGACGGGGGCCTTCACCCTGCCCTCAGACTGTTGACAAAGGATTGCAGGACAGCCTGTAAAATCGGAAGTGACGGCGTGTACGTCACTTCCGGCATTTTTCGGGAACAAACGCTTGCGTTTGTGGAGAAAAATGCATTCCCGTTCCGGTTGCCGCCCGGAAATTCCGCAGAATTTTAGGCAACCGGCCCCATCGCGTTGAAAAACGCCAGTTTTTCAACGCATTGAGGGCGGGGTGCCCTCACCCCGCCGCAGACCAATTATGGGGCTGTCTCGAAACGGCAAAAATGTTTTGAGACAGCCCCTTTTCGTCTGAATATGATCGTCTCCCCTAGCCCTGCTGGAAATCCCGCCGGAGGATGGCGTAGAGCTCCACGTCCACAAAGCGCCCCTTGTTGAGCAGGCGCTGGCGCAGTGTGCCCTCCCGGCGCATGCCGCACTTGCGCATCACTGCCCCGGAGGCGGGGTTTTCCGTCTCATGCTGGGCCTCGATGCGGTTCAGGTTCAGGCTGCGGAAGCCGTAGCGGATCAGCTCCTTCAGGGCCTCGGTCATAATGCCCTGATTCCAGAAGGCGCGGGAGAGGGAGTAGCCCACCTCTGCGGAGGCGTTCTCCCGCTGAATCCACATAAAGCCGATGGTGCCGATGATCTGCCCCGTGGCCTTCCATTCGATTCCCCAGCTGGCGGGCTCACCCAGGCGGTACTTGCGCAGCATGTAGCGCAGGTAGCTGCGGGATTCGCCGATGCTCCTGTGCGCGTCCCAGAGCACGTAGCGTGCAACCTGGGGATCGCAGCTGTAATTGTAGATGTCCTGCGCATCGCGCATGTTGAGCTTGCGCAGCCGCAGGCGCGGGGTCTCAAGGGTCGGCATGTAGCCGTATGCAGCGTCCATTTGAATCGACGGCCTCCGTATCAGATGAGATGGCCCGCCATACAGATGGCGATCTGGGTCTTGGCGTCGCGGATCTCGCCGCGCAGCACCATCTCCAGCGCCTCCCTGAAGGGCAGCTTCACCAGGTTCAGGAATTCGTCCTCGTCCGGGCAGGCGTCGCTCTGACGCAGCTCCCGCGCCAGATACAGCGAGATGCGCTCGTTGGAGAAGCCGGGCGTGGTGAAGGTGTCGGTCAGGTGCAGCCAGTTCTCCGCCTCCAGGCCGGTCTCCTCCTTCAGTTCACGCTTGGCCGCCAGCAGGCGGTCCTCGTCCACGCTGTCCAGCTTGCCCGCCGGGATCTCCAGCAGAATCCGGTCGATGGGCGCGCGGAACTGGCGCACCAGGTAGACGTTGCCCTGGGCGTCGATGGGCAGCACCGCGGACGCACCCACGTGCACGGCGATCTCCCGCTTGGCCTGCTTGCCGTTGGGCAGCTCGTTGGTCACGTGATCGATGTGCAGGATGATGCCGTCAAAGACCCGCTCGCGGGTCAGATTTTTTTCCAGAATGGCTTCGTCGTTTTGAAAAACCATGCTTCAGACCTCCGTTTCCGTCTTGCAACGCAGAGATATTCGACCCGGCTGGGCGGAATTCCTGCCATTTTCCACTAGCCAAACGCGGGAATTTGTTGTATAATGAAATTGGTACCCAATAGCTGAAAGGAGATGGTTTTGTTGATACAGATTATTTTGGGCGATAAGGGCAGCGGAAAAACCAAGCGTCTGATTGATCTTGTAAACGAATCCCTGAAGAATGAACACGGCGATATTATTTTTATCGATGACGATAAGAGATATATGTACGACCTGCGCCATGAAATCCGCTTTGTAGACGCCAGCGAATATCCGGTGGGCCACAAGTGTCAGGCCAGCGAGATGCTGGGCTTCATCTGCGGCATGCTGTCTGCGAACTTCGATCTCTCTCTGATCGCGATGGACGCGTTCATGAAGCTGGTGCGCACGCCCCTGGACGATCCGGAGATGAAGGTCTTCTTCGAAAAGCTCGAGGCTCTCTCCGAGGCGCATCACTGCAACTTCCTGATCTCCGTGAGCGCACAGGCAGAGTCCGTGCCCGAGTACATCCAGAAGTACGTCATCTGATTTTTGAATACGAAACCGCAGGCCGTCCGACGTTGTGTGCGGGCGGCCTTTGTCTGTAGATGGAGGAAAGATGGGAAAGTGGATCAGGC
>CAMBWJ010000039.1 GCA_945871545.1 uncultured Clostridia bacterium
GTGCCCAGGCCGATCTTCACGATGCCGAAGATGAACAGGGAGATGACCGCGCCGATGACGCTGCCCTTGCCGCCGTCGGTGGAGAAGCCGCCGAGGACTGCCGCAGCGATGGCGTACATGTGGTAGCCGTCCATGATGTCCGCCTTGACGGAGGAGGACGTCGCGCCCACGAAGAACAGGCCGGTCACGGCGCTCATCAGGCCCGCAACCACGTAGCAGCCCACCTTGATGCGGTCCACGCGGATGCCGGAGAAGCGCGCCGCCGTGGCGTTGGTGCCGATGGCGAAGATGCGGCGTCCGGTGGGCATCAGGTGCAGCACGATGAAGAAGATGGCTGCGCAGATCAGGAAGATGGGAATCATCACCGGGAGCTTGAAGGAGCCGCAGTCGATCAGGCTGTTCAGGTTCTTCAGCAGGCCGAAGGTGTCGTCCTTGAAGGTGATGGTCTCGCCGCCGATCAGCAGGTAGCTGAAGCCGCGGAAGAACAGCTGGGTGGCCAGCGTGATGATCATGGGGAAGAGCTCCTTGAAGCGGGTGACCAGGAAGCCGTTGATCGCGCCGCAGAGCACGCCCACCAGCAGGCAGGCCGCGATGGACAGCGCGAAGGCCAGGCCGTTGGCCATGCCGCCGACGGTAAGCGCGCGGTAGAGCACCGCCAGCACCACCACGCTCAGCGTGGCGATTGCGCCCACGGAAATGTCCATGTCGCCCAGCGCCAGGATCAGCATCATGCCCAGCGTCATGAAGGAGTAGAGCATGTACGGGCGCAGGGATTTGACGATGTTGGCGAAGTTGAACACGTCCTTCTTGGACAGGCCCGCTACCAGATTCGCGGAATCCTTCAGGTTAAAGACGATGCAGACCAGGGCCATCAGGCAGATCAGGAAGAACTCCCAGCTCTTGAAGAAGGATTTTACTTTTTTCATCAGATGTTCCTCCTTGCCAGGTCCTGCTTGTTGGCGATGCGCTGGAGAATGACGTTCAGCAGGATTGCGAACAGCAGCAGGATACCCTTCACGAATTCGGTGATCATGGAGTTGCCGATGCCCAGCATCGGGATGGCGTTGTCGATCAGGGCGATCATCACCGCGCCGATCACCACGCCGGTGATCTTGCCGTAGCCGCCGGTGACGCTCACGCCGCCCAGCACGCAGGCCGCGATGGTGAACATCTCGTTGCCGTTCGCGGTGCCCTTCTCCACCGCGTTGTAGAAGCTCAGCCACATCACGCCGGCAAGGCCCGCGGTCGCGCCGCAGATCACGTGGGCCAGCACCTTGATGCGGTTGATCGGCACGCCGCGCATCTGGGCCGCCTCGGCGTTGGAGCCGACGGCGTAGAGGTTGCGGCCGGTGCGGGTGTACTTGAGGAACACGCCGGTGAGCACCGTCACCGCAATGGCCATCCACACCAGCAGCGGAAGGCCCAGGAAGCTGTTGCCGGTCAGGAAGCTGGCGAAGCCAGGGGTCAGGTCGGTGGGGTTGATCTTGTTCATGCCCATCAGCCAGGACATGGGGATCAGCGCGCGCACGATGTAGCTGGTGGACAGGGTCACGATGATGGCGATGACCCGGCCGTAGCTCATCAGCACGCCGTTGACCGCGCCGATGGCCGCGCCGATGCCGATGCCCAGCACGAACATCAGGAAGGTGGATTCAATCGCGCCCATGCCCATCAGCTTGCCGGCCACGCAGCCCACGAAGGCCAGGATGGCGGTGATGGAGATGTCGATGGAGCCCACCAGCAGCACGCAAAGCATGCCGCAGGACATGACCATGTTGATGGAACCGTTCTTGAGAACGTTCATGTAGGACTTGGGGATGTAGCCCGGAACGCGGATGCTGATCGCCACGAGAAGCAGCACCAGCACCGCCAACAGCGGAATTTCGCGGTGCTCAATCAGCAGCGCGTACAGGGGCTTGCGCTCTTTCTTTGTCTGCATTTCTTCTGCTCCCTTCGGTCATTCCTTGCTCTTGGGCATCGCTGCCTTGAGGATGGTGTCCTGGGTCAGGCCCTCCGCCTGGAATTCGGCGGAGACCTTGCCCTCGCTCATCACGTAGATGCGGTCGGACATGTTCATGACCTCGGGCATCTCGGAGGAGATCATCAGGATGCCCATGCCCTGGGCGGCCAGATCGCTCATGATCTCATAGATCTGGGCCTTGGAACCCACGTCCACGCCCTTGGTGGGCTCGTCGAGGATGATGAGCTTGGGATCCGCCGCCAGCTGCTTGGCCACAACCACCTTCTGCTGGTTGCCGCCGGAGAGCGCGCCGGTGTGGGTATTGCTGTCGGGGGCCTTCACGGCCAGCAGCTTCTTCAGATCGTCGGAGAAGGCGTATTCCTTGCTCCGGTTCAGGAAGATGCCGTAGATGCACTTCTCCAGAACGGAGAGGGAGATGTTGTAATTGATGGACCAGGACAAAAGCAGCGCCTGCTTCTGCCGGTCCTCGGGCAGAAGGCCGATGCCCTTCTTCATGGCCTCGATGGGGGTGATGCCGGTGATCTTCTCGCCCCGGAAGTACACGTCGCCGCCGTCGGGCTTCGTGATGCCGAACACGGCCTCCATGACCTCGGTGCGGCCCGCGCCAACCAAGCCGGTCAGGCCCACGATCTCGCCGGCGTGCACGTTCAGGCTCACGTCCCTGAAGTAGCCCGTGCGGCTGAGCTTGTCGATCTTCAGCAGCTCCTCGCCCACCTGCGTCTCCTTCTTGGGGAACAGCTGGGTGATCTCGCGGCCAACCATGTGGTGCACCAGGATGTGCTCCTCCACGGGCATGTCCCAGGTGCCGATGTACTGGGCGTCGCGGAACACGGTCACGCGGTCGGCAAGGCCGTAGATGTCCTCAAAGCGGTGGGAGATCAGGATGATGGCGGTGCCCTGGTCGCGCAGCTTGCGGGAGATGGCGTACAGATCCTCGCTCTCGCGGCGGGACAGCGCGGCGGTGGGCTCGTCCATGATCAGGATCTTCGCGTTCATGGACAGCGCCTTGGCGATCTCCACCAACTGCTGCTGGGCCACCGACAGGGAGCCCACGGAGACCGTCGGGCTGAAGTCCGCGCCCACGGAATCCAGGAGCTTCTTGGCCTCCCTGTTGGCCTTGTTCCAGTTGATGAATGGGCCGCGCTTGAATTCGTGGCCGATGAAGATGTTCTCCGCCACGGACAGGTCGGGATAGGACGCCGCGTGCTGGTAGATGGCCGCGATGCCGTACTTCTGGGCGACGATGGGATCGCTCATGACCACCTTCTTGCCCTCCAGGATGATCTCGCCGCCGTCCGGCTGATGCACGCCCGTCAGGGTCTTGATGAAGGTGGATTTGCCCGCGCCGTTTTCGCCCACCAGCGCGTGGATCTCGCCCGGCTTCAGGTTGAAGCGCACCTTGTCCAGCGCCTTCACGCCCGGGAAGATCTTCGTGATGTCATTGAGCTCGAGTATGTACTCCGACATGATATTACCTCCGCTTTCTGCGTTTTACGTAGAAGCTCCGCTGTGGGAAGCGCCGGCGCAGACGGATGCCAACATTCCGAAAGAAGTGTTTCATCTGTGCAAAATGTTGACCTGCACGCTCCGTTCGCCGTTTGTCGCATTCCCCGCGATTCGTCCAAAGTTTCATGGGCTTGCATGTTTACATAGTTTGATATATAATAGTATAAAGCGTTAATTCTAAATTTGTCATTGGCAAGTGTTGGTAGATAATTACACAATCTTGGCATTTTCCACTTCGCAAACGGTTTCGGCGGGAGAAATGGGGTGTTTTCATGGCAAATGTAAAGCTGAGCTTCAATCTGGACCTGACGGATCAGTCGCACTGGATCACGGTGACGGCCTCCCAGGCGGTGCGCTCCTCCATCGCCTACGTGCAGGAGCTGGGCGACTTCTACTGCGGGCCGGACTACTACACCACCCGCGAAAATCTGCCTTCCTATTTAATCAAGCTGTGTGTCAGCGGCGAGGGCACGCTGGATTACGAGGGCCAGAGCTACGTGATCCGCCCGGGCCACCTGTTCTGGATCGACTGCAACAAGCCCCAGTACTACCGCACCTCGCCCGGCGCGGACAGCTGGCGCATTCTGTGGGTGCACTTCTACGGCGCGCCCTGCGAGGCCTACTACAAGCTGTTTCTGGCCCAGAACGAGGGTCGCGCGGTGGTGCGCCCCAGCTCGGACATGGCCATCCGCAGCACGCTGGACACGCTGCTCAAGCTCTATCTCGAGGGCGGCAACACGCTCCAGGACGACGTGCAGGCCTCGGCCATGCTGACCCAGCTGATGTCCCACTGCATCCACGCCGCGGGCATGCACAGCGCCAACCGTCTGCCCAACTACGTCATCGACGCCCGCAGCTACATCAACCTGCACTACGCCGAGCGCATCACCCTGGACGAGCTGTCCCGATCCATCTCCATCAACAAGTTCTACCTGCAGAAGCTGTTCAAGCGCTGCATCGGGCTCTCGCCCAACGAATACCTGATCCACACCCGCCTGACCCACGCCAAGCAGCTGCTGCGCACCTCCACCACCCCCATCAACCAGATCGCCATGGACGTGGGGATCAACAACATCGGCCACTTCATCACGCTGTTCAAGCGGTACGAGGGCATCACGCCCAGCGCCTACCGCAGGCGCTGGTACAACCCCGACGCACCCCTGGCCGCTGACGAGGAGGCGGAGGAGTGAGCTCCACAGCAAGGGGCGGCGGTTCCATCAATGGAACCGCCGCCCCAGTATTTTTGTTTACAGCTGCCAGGCGGAGACCTCGCACTGGCCGTAGTCGTTTGCGCCGAAGGCGTACACGCGGCCGTCCTCGGTCAGCACCAAGTGGTGGGTGCCGCCGCTCTCCACCTCCACCGCCCTGCCGGGCACCTGAATGTCCACGCCGTCGCCCGGGCGATAGAAGAAGCTGCGCACCTGTCCGTCCACGCCCACGCCCAGAATTCCGGATTCGCAGGCCGTGACCGTCACCATGCCCTCCCAGGCGGGCGCGCCTTCGTAGCTCGAAACCATCGTGCCGTCGTAGAGCACGCCCACGGACACCTGGCCGCAGATCGACAGATCGTAGAGCACCACGCCCAGATCCATCTGCGCGCCCTTGTGGCTGGAGAGCATCGCGCCCTTGTCGTACAGGCAGCCCAGGGAGTAGGAGCCGCCGGTGACGAAGGTCACGTTGTGCCAGCCGGAGACCAGGGAGCTGTGCATGCCGCTGGCAACCACGCTGCCGTCGCTTTTGAGGCCGATGGTGTCGTAGGACGCGGCTGCGATGGCCACGACGTCCGTCCAGCCGGACACGTCGCACTGGTTCCGGGAATTGTCGCCCGCGGCCACCACGGTGCCGTCCGAGCGCAGGCCCACGCTGTGGTACGCGCCCGCAGCCACCTGACGGATGCCGCTCCAGCCGGACACGTCGCACTGGCCGTAGCTGTTGTCGCCCGCCGCCAGCGCCGTCCCGGAGCCGGTCACAGCCAGAGTGTGGCGCTTTCCGGCGGCGATCCTGCCCTCGGGCAGCTCGCTGCGCGCCGCGCTGAGCACCTCCATGGTCTGCTCCAGCTGGTTGAGGCTCTCTGCACTGAAGATGTCTGCGGCGAGGATCGCCTGGGCCTCGTTTTCGCTCCCGGCCACCTTGTAAGCGGCCCTCGTCACGCGCTCCACCGCGTCCGGCACGTCCAGCAGCAGGCTGTGGGCCGAGGATTCGTTGCCCGCCTGCCATGCCTGAACCGCCAGCGCACAGCGGCAGTCGGCATAGCGCAGGGCGCTGTCCTCATAGCTGTCCAGCTGATAGAACAGCTGGGCCGCCTGGGTGTAATCGCCCTCCTCGTACAGTGCGGCCGCATGGGCATAGCTACTGCGCTGCTGCAGCTCGCTGCGGGTCGCGCCCTCCTGCATCTCTGCAAGCATGGCGTCCGCCTCGGCGTACTTGCCGGACTTGATGAAGCCCTGCACCACCGCCGCGCGGGTGTTCTCCAGCTTCTGCGCGTCATAGCCGTCCGCCTCCAGCGCATTGACCAGCCGCACAGCCTTCTCCGCGTTGCCGGCGGCGGCGCTGGAGCGCGCCCGGGCGCTGTCGATGCTCGGTTTGCACGCCAGCAGCACGCAGAGCGCCACCGTGACGATCACTCCGCCCACGACGGCGTTGACGATGACCGCCGAGGCCTCGCTCTTTCGGAACACGTCCAGCTTGCGGTTTAGCGCGGACAGCAGCTTGCCGACGCCCGCAAACAGGGCCAGGAACGCAAGTCCCACGCCCTTGAGGATCTTCAGGAGGATGTTGCTCCCGCGCTTCCGGGGCGCGCGCCGCTGGGGCGCTGCCCTGCGCGTGGACTGGGCGCTGCTGCGGCGCTGCGCGTCCGCGCCGTAGGAATCGTAGCTGCGCCGGGGCTGCGCGCTCCGGGGCGGATAGCTCCCGCCCGCATTGCTGCGGCCTGCGCCGGAATTGTAGCTGCTTCGCGGCGGATAGCTGCCGCCCATGCCGCTGCGGCCTGCACCGGAATTGTAGCTGCTTCGCGGCGGATAGCTCCCGCCCATGCCGCTGCGGCCTGTGCCCGAATTGTAGCTGCTTCGCGGCGGATAGCTGCCGCCCATGCCGCTGCGATTGCTCCCGGCTGCGCCGCTGCGGTACGCAGAATTGTTTCTCGGATCCCGACGATTCTGATCGTTCATCTGGCACACCCCCCTCACTGCAAGTATTCGCGCAGATAGACGATGGAATTGTCCTTGCGCAGACCGTTGGCGGTGGAGGTGACGATGTACACATCGTCGATTCCGTACTTCTGGATCATCTGGCCGATGGAGCCGCCCACCGCGCTCTTGCTGTAACTGCCCTTGCGGAAGTCGGCCATGTGCACCTCCTCATAGTAGGGCAGCAGGTAGGGCGTGAAGGCATTGCCGAAGGAGTCGCACAGCACCAGCGCCCGCCGTCCGGTGTTCGCGCCGGTGATGATCTTTCTCCAGGGCAGGCGGGTGTTGTTCATGAAGCTGCGGTAGGTGGTGGAGCCGTAGTTCATCAGGTCGATCTCCTTGAAGCGATCCGTATCGCTCATCACCAGGCTGTTGGCCGGCAGCAGCGGGTACAGCACGTTGAAGGTGTCGTGGTAGTTGCCGTTGGCCGTGTCGCTGGAGATGATGGCCTTGTAGTCGTACTCCTCATAGGGGATGACCGGCATGCCCAGCTTCTTCATCATCTCCGCGCACACGATGTACGCGCCCTCGGCCGTCCAGTGGTGGTCGGTGTGATAGAACATGGGGGTGTCGCCGGTGATGTAGGGCTCCAGAATGTCGTAGGTGCTGAACACGTAGATGCGCTCGGTGCCCTGCAGGCAGTCCTCCAGCATCATCTCCACGCTGCTGCCCCAGCCGCAGAACTCGTCCTGCTGGTACACCCAGCGGTTGGCCATGGAGGCCAGCGGCACCTGGGTGAAGCAGATCGTGCCGTCCGCGGGCAGGTAGCCCTGCATGATGCGCAGGGTGTCGGCGTAGGTGGCGATCTTGTCCCTGTCGTAGGTGTAGTTCTTCAGCAGCGTGCCGTCCGTCTTTTCGTAGTACAGATAGCTGTGCGCGTCGGTGATGGGAATCTCGCCGTTGTTGGCGAGGATCTCGCCCTCCTCCCCGGCGTCGTCCTCCTCCGGGGAGTCGCTGTCCGCCTGAATCGCGCTCACCTGCATCACGCCGGGCACCTCGTCCGCCGCGCCGTCCTCGTCCGCGCCCTCCACCTTCAGGTTGCCGGTCTCCAGCTCGCTCTCCATCTGCGCCGTCTTCTGCGCCAGCGCGTCGTCGGCGGAGAGCAGGGAGAAGCCGTCCAGCAGGCCGTTGGTAAAGGACACCACGCCGTCGCGCGCGAAGAAGTTGTCCGACAGAAATGCGTCGAACTGCGTGGTGAATTCATCGTTGAACAGGGTCTTTGCCGTGAGCTCGGGGAAGCCCTGGAGCATGCGGTTTTCCGCCTCGGAGATGTGATCCTCCTTGTCGGAGGTGCACATCAGAAAGATTCCGGCGATGGCGCAGGCGAGCACCCACCAGACCGCCACCATAAACGAAAGTTTGTGTTTCATAGCGCCTCCGGAGAATCAGAACTGGAAGTAGATGAAGGGGTTGTAGGTCTGGCCCACCAGGAACAGCACGCTGAGCACCAGACAGACGCTGAGCCACGCCACCCGGGCGCGCTCCATGCCGCGCTCGCGCAGGCCGAAGCGCTGCAGCATGCGCTGCGCCCACCGGGCCACCGGCAGGCTGGCGATGAAGGCGATCAGCGGGAAGATGGAGTAGGTCCTGATGATCGTGAGCGACGCGGCGTCGATCAGGCCGCAGCTGCCGACGCCGAACATCGCGCCGATGTGCTCAAAGGCCTGGGAGAGACTGCCGTAGTAGAAGATCACCCAGCTGACAATGACCAGCGCCATGGTGAGGATCCAGTTGACCGCCTTGGGCAGCACCGCGATCACCTTCTTGCCGCCCAGCAGGTCGATGGTCAGCAGCGCGCCGTAGTAGAAGCCCCAGAGCAGGAAGGTCCAGTTCGCGCCGTGCCACAGGCCGGTGAGCGTCCACACCACCAGGGTGTTGAACACCGTGCGCCTCAGCCCCCGGCGGTTGCCGCCCAGCGGGATGTAGACGTAATCCCGGAAGAAGCTGCCCAGGGAGATGTGCCAGCGCCGCCAGAACTCGCGCACCGAGGTGCTGGCATAGGGATAATTGAAGTTTTCCTTGTAGGTGAAGCCCAGGATGCGTCCCAGGCCGATGGCCATGTCCGAATAGCCGGAGAAGTCAAAGTAGATCTGCAGGGTGTAGAGGATGGCCGCGTACCATGCGCCCAGCACCGAGAGCTGCGCGCCGCCGCCCGCCAGGGGCATGGAAGAGAGCGCCGAGCCGCAGATGTTGGCGAAGATGACCTTCTTGCCCAGGCCGATCACGAAGCGCTGCATGCCCGCGGAGAAGCCCTCCGGCGTGCTCTGACGCTGTCCGATCTGGCCGGCAATGTCGCCGTACTGCACGATGGGCCCGGCGATCAGCTGCGGGAAGCAGCTGACGTAGAGCAGCAGCCGGGTGAAGTACTTCTGCGGGCGCTCCTTTCTGCGGTAGACGTCCACCGTGTAGGTGATCACCTGGAAGGTGTAGAAGGAGATGCCGATGGGCAGCTCCAGCACGGGCACCTTCACGGACGGGCTGACCACGCCCAGCACGGAATTGATGAAGAAGGAGGCGTACTTGAAGATGAACAGCAGCAGGCCCGACACGCCCACGCCCAGAATCATCCACTTCCTGCGCGCGCGCTTGCCCTTGACCCGAACCATGCGCCGGGCGCAGTAGTAGTTCACCGCCGTGGAGGCGACCATGGCCACGATCCAGATCGGCTCGCCCCAGGCATAGAAGAACAGCGATGCGACCAGCAGCACGCCGTTGCGCCAGCGCATATCCCTGCGGGCGAAGTACAAAATCAGAACGATCGGCAGAAAATAGAGCAGAAATGTCAGGCTTGAAAAGACCATGGCTCAACCTCTTTTGCAATTTCTTTCGTGTACGCATTCCGCACTGCCACAAACAAAATTATAACATATGTATGTTAGCTTGTTAAGAGTGGGAATATCTTTTTGCAAATTCTTAGCCTTTGCTTTCTGTCCCACGGCCTTTGCGCTGAGGCATGCCGCCGCGCCGGGGCTTGCGCAACGCGCGGAAAACGGATATAATAGAATAGAAATGATTTGCACAGGCGAACCGCTTCAAATCCATCCGACAGGAGATATGCATTGTTCAGCTACATCACATCCTTTATGGAAAATCCCAGGGAGATGCTGATCTTCCTGCTGCTCTCCATCCCGGGCCGCTTCATGGCGCTCTCGCTGCACGAGTTCGCCCACGCCTGGATGGCCAACCGCTGCGGCGATCCCACCGCGCGCATGCTGGGCCGGCTCACCGCCAATCCCGCAAAGCACCTGGATCCCGTCGGCACGGTCATGATGCTGCTGCTGGGCTTCGGCTGGGCAAAGCCGGTGCCGGTGAACCCCCGCAACTACCGCAAC
>CAMBWJ010000040.1 GCA_945871545.1 uncultured Clostridia bacterium
CTACGACGCCCAGGCGCAGCTGATGTGGGGCGGCACCATCGCCCACAACGAGACGCTGGGCGTGGGTCGCGTGAGCGACTTCGGCTCCCATCAGATCGAGCACGAGCTGTCCGCGCTCTACGACGTGGCCCATGGCGCGGGCCTGGCCGTGGTGTTCCCGGCGTGGCTGCGCTTCCAGCTGCGCAAGCCGGAGCACGTGATGCGCATCGCCCAGTTCGCAAACCGCGTGTACGGCATCTCCATGAACTTTGAAAATCCGGCGGAGACGGCGCTGCGGGGCATCGAGGCCCACGAGAGCTTCCTGCGGGAGATCGGCATGCCGACTACGCTGAAGGAGCTGGGCGCGCGCAGCGAGGACATCCCCGCGCTGGCCGCAAAGACCAAGCGCAATCCGGGCACGGACGTCACCGGCCGCGCCTGGCCCGTGAATGGAGCAGAGATCGAGGAGATCCTGCGGATCGCGGACAGATAATAAGGTGGATGGGGGAGTAAACTCCCCCGCCACTGCCATCCCTACCAGTTTTTGCTTGAATTGCAAGCAATTCTGGTCGCAAAAACTGCAAAGAAGCGATTTTTCTTTCAGGAAATAAGATTTTCTTTCAGAAAAATCAGCTTCGTGGTCGCCATACATGCCGCCGACCACGATTGAAATGCGAAAGGGCTTCGGCCCTCTCGTGCTCTCCCGGGATTTTCGACAGTATGAGCCGCCCAGTGATGCTGGACGGCTCTTTGGGTTCTATATAAGAAGGAGAATTGCTATGGCCGGCACATCGGGGAAATGTGCCGGTCGTAAAAGGGGAAGGAGGGTATTTCCTCGGCATTTCCTGCCGACAATCTGATTATAAAAGACAGCTGTGAAGCGGAAATGTCCGGTTTGTGAACAAATAGGGAACAATTGGGGTTCGGGCTGCTCAGTCCATCATCTGGGCGATCTCCGCGTCGCTCAGGCTGGGCTGGAGCGCCCGGTTGATGCCCCCGGCGATGAGCGTGGCGCAGTCCTTGACGATGGCGTCGATGTCCCGGGGCGTGACGATGAGGTTGCCCAGCTCCGTGCCCAGCAGCTCCCGCTCCATGGAGGCGAGGGCCTCCTCGCCGGAGTCGCCCTCCGGGGTGGCGAGCAGCGCGAAGGCGTCCCGGGCCAGCGTGGCGGCGTAGACCACGGTGGGCACGCCCACGGCGATTACCTCCACGCCAAGCGTGTCCCGGGTGAGCGCCTTTCGGTGGTTGCCCACGCCGGAACCCGGCTGGATGCCGGTGTTGGTGATCTGGATGGTGCAGCCGATGCGGCCGGAGTCCCGGGCGGCAAGGCTGTCGATGCACAGGATCGCCCGGGGGTGCAGCTTGCGGGCCAGGCTCTCCACCATCTCCACCGTCTCCACGCCGGTCACGCCCAGAACCCCCGGCGCGATGGCGCACACGCTCTTCAGGCCGCTGCGGGCGTAGTCGCCGGAGAGCAGGTGGCGGGTGACCAGCGTCTTGTCGATGGTGGCCGGGCCCAGCGAGTCCGGGGTCACGCCCCGGTTGCCCAGGCCCACCACCAGCACCGGCGCGTCGTCGCTGGGGGCCAGCATGCGCGACAGCTCCTCGCCCAGCAGGTTCGCCATCGCAAGCCGCGCGTCGGGGTCGTGCTCACACAGCAGGCGGCACTCCAGCGTCAGGTAATTTCCGCAGGGCTTGCCCAGCTGGCGGGCCGCGTCCTCCGTGCGGATCACCACCTCGCTCAATTGAATGTCGCTCTCCTCCCAGCGGTGCACGTCCACCCCGGGGAAAGAGGAGTCCGTTCCCAGGTTCTCCATGGCAAGATCGGTGCGCACAGCAGTCATGAAATCACCTCGTCTATCAAAATTTCGGAATTAGTTTACCCAAGTTTTTCAACAAAATGTATCTTGGGCCTTGCATTTTGCCGGAGTCGGTGCTATAATACTAGATGCAATTTGCGTAGGGAGGTGAACAATTTGCCGAATATCAAGTCTGCCATCAAGCGCGTGAAGGTGACCGAGAAGAAGAACCTGCGCAACCGCATGATCAAGTCCGCCATGAAGACTCAGATCAAGAAGTTCGACACCGCCGTATCCGCGAACGAGGCCGATGTCAAGCTCCTCAGCGCGACGCAGGGTGCGGTTGACAAGGCCGCGGCAAAGGGCGTTATTCATAAGAACGCTGCGAACCGCAAAAAGGCTCGCATGGCCAAGCGTCTTGCCAAAGCCGCTCAGTAAGGTCACCAAAGTGCAACAGAGGGAACGCGATTGTTTATTGCATTGCGTTCCCTTTGTGTTATACGGAAATTGCCAGACAAGGGAGGATCACCATGGAGGATCTGTTCTCCGCCAGCGCCCGCAGCATGGCCCCGCTGGCCGACCGCATGCGCCCGCGCACGCTGGATGATTTCATCGGTCAGACGCAGATCGTGGGCAAGGGGAAGCTGCTGCGCCGCGCCATCGAGGCCGATCGGCTCACCAGCTCCATCTTCTGGGGCCCGCCCGGCTGCGGAAAGACCACGCTGGCCTCCATCATCGCCGAGAGCACCCAGGCCGCCTTCGTCAAGCTCAATGCCGTCACCAGCGGCGTGGCCGACGTGCGCGAGGTGCTGCGCGCGGCTCAGGACCGGCTCAACCTCTACGGCCAGCCCACCTATCTCCTGCTGGACGAGTGCCACCGCTGGAGCAAGGCCCAGTCCGACTCCATCCTGCCCGCCATCGAGCAGGGCGTGATCCGCTTCATCGGCTCCACCACGGAGAACCCGATGATCGCCATGACCCCCGCCATCGTCAGCCGCTGCCGCCTGTTCCACTTCGAGCCGCTGTCCGCCGAGGAGGTCAAGTGCGCCGTGCTCAACGCCATCGCCGATCCGGTGAACGGCTACGGCGATCAGGAGGTGCAGATCGACGACGACGCGCTGGATCACATCGCCCTGGTGGCCAACGGCGACGTGCGCAGCGCCCTGAACGCGCTGGAACTGGCGGTGCTCACCACGCCCATGGAGGCCGACGGCGCGATTCGCGTGACGCTGGAGGTGGCCGAGGAGTCCATCCAGAGCAAGGTGATTCAGATGGACGAATCCCTGTTCTACGACATGCTCTCCGCCTTCTGCAAGTCGCTGCGCGGCTCCGACAGCGACGCGGCGCTGGCCTGGTTCGCCCGGATGAACCATGCGGGTGTGGATCCCCGGATCATCGTGCGGCGGATCATCGCCCACGCCAGCGAGGACGTGGGCCTTGCCAACCCCATGGCGATGCTGCAGGCCGTGGCAGCCATGCAGGCGCTGGAGGCCATCGGCATGCCCGAGGCCAAGCTGCCCATCTCCCAGGCCATCATCGCCGTGTGCGAGAGCCCGAAGTCGAACTCCGTGGTCATGGCCATCGACCGGGCCATGGAGGACGCGGAGCGCGGCGGCTATCAGCCGGTGCCGGTGCACCTGCGCGACACCCACTACCGGGGCGCGGATCAACTGGGCTGCGGCGAGGGCTACAAGTATGCCCACGACTACCCCGGCCACTACGTGCAGCAGCAGTACGCGCCGCTGGAGGCTCAGGGCATGCCCTACTACGAGCCCAGCGAGCAGGGCTATGAGAATGAGATTCGCGAGATTCGGGAGAGGCGCGGCTTCGATGATGCGCCGGATCCCAACGCCTAGAGTGTGGATTCATGGGGCGGAGGTGTGACATGCACCTCCGCCCTGCGCATGTTTTGGGGAAAACCTGCCCATCGGCTGTCATGAGAAGTTAACGCAAAGGGCTTGATTGCACCGGAGCCTTTCCTTATAATGGGATTAAACTGCCCCGGATGCATGCTGCGGGTTCGGGCTTGGAATGCGTCCGGCATGCATCGGGTTATACTGGGAACATGGAGTGTTTTGGATTCATGAGCGGCGAACGCAGAACGCGTGAACTGGCAAATTTTGAGATAGATACGCAGCCCCGAAAGCAGGGCGGAGGTCGCTCCGCCGGGGCGCGCAACGGCAGCGGAAGCGGCGCGAAGCGCACTTCCGCGTCTTCTGCTGCACGAAATGCAGGTGCGAAGGCTTCCGAATCCGGTGCGAAGAGGGCGGCGGGTTCGTCTGGCGCAGGTGCAAAAAAAGCGGAGGGTGCGCGGTCTGCAAATGCGGGTGCGAAGAAAGCTTCGGGCGCGGCTGCGCGGACTGCAAATTCAGCTGCGAAGAAATCGGGCACATCTGCCCGTACTGCCAGCGCAGGTGGAAGGAAGTCCACGGGCGCGACGGCGAATGCGACTGCGAAGAAGAAAGCATCTTCCGCGCCCGGAAGGCGCAATCCCCGGGATGCGGTGCAGGAGAATCCGCTGGCACGGCGCAGCTCCCAGAGCGCATATATGCAGGCGGCTTCTCCCCGGCGCGCACCCGCGCCGAGGATGGCCTACGATCCCTACGACAGCTACGACGACTTCGACGCGCCGCAGCGCAGACCCCGGCGCGAGGGCAATCGTCCGCCCCACGAGCCGCCGAGGAGGCCGCCGCATAAAAAGAAGCGCGGGCGCAGTCCGGTGAACGGCATGACCTTTCTGCTGCTTCTGCTGATCGCGGGCATGGCCGGTGTGGGCGTGTGGCGGCAGCAGGCCTATGCGGAGTTCACGCAGATGAAGGCCGTGGTTGCGAAGCAAACCTTCTACGCCGGAACCACGGTGGAGGGCGTGGACGTGTCCGATATGACCCTCCCGGAGGCACTGGACTACTGGAATACCCAGATCGAGCCGGACTACCGGCAGGTGGCGGCGGTGCTAAACGAGGGCGCGCAGGTCACCGCCGAGCAGATGGGCTACACCAGCGACTACGAGACGGTGCTCTCCAGCGCGTGGAACGCCGGGCGGCAGGGCTCGCTGTTGGAGCGCTACAACCGCATCGCGCTGCGCATGGAGTCGCCGTCGAGCTACTCGGTCAGCCGCAGCATGTACACCGACGAGGTGGTGCGCGCCTTCGCGTCGCGCCTCGCCCAGCAGATCGATGCGGAGGCGCAGGATGCGCACCTGCTGTCCTTCGACTTCGGCAGTCAGAGCTTCCAGTATGAGCAGGAGAAAGCGGGGCGCGTGCTGAATCAGCAGGCGCTGGTCGCGTCCATCGAGCAGGCGCTTCAGAGCGGCGGCGGGCAGATCGCCATGGAGGTGAATGCGGTGCAGCCGCAGGTGACGCTGGAGAACGTGTCCGCACAGTACGGCATGATCAGCTCCGCTGTGACCAACGCGTCCTCCTCCAGCGCCAACCGCCTGTCCAACATCACGCTGGCGATTTCCCTCATCAACGGTACCTGCCTGGAGCCGGGGGAGACCTTCTCCTTCAACCAGACCGTGGGCGAGCGCACCACCGCCCGGGGCTTCAAGACCGCCCCGGCCTACTCCAGCGGCGAGGTGACGCAGGAGGTGGGCGGCGGCATCTGCCAGGTGTCCACCACGCTGTTCAACGCCGCCGTGAAGGCCAACCTCACCATCAACGAGCGCCACGCCCACTCCCTGACGGTGTCCTATGTGGACGCGGGCAAGGACGCGGCGGTGGACTGGGGCAACAAGGACCTGAAGTTCACCAACTCCACCGATGAGAACGTGTACATCTGCTGCTACCTCAGCGACGACAAGCGTGTGCACTTCGGCGTCTTCGGCAAGCTGCTGAGCGACGGCATGAGCATCACCCTGGAGAGCCAAAAGACCGGCGACATCGACTACGAGACGGAGTACCGCGTGAACTTCACCATGGCCTCCGGCAGCAGCAAGGTGGTGCAGAACGGCAAGAAGGGCACCTCCGCCGTGACCTACAAGGTCTACTGGGACGCAAACGGCAACGAGGTCAGCCGCGAACAGCTGTGCAAGAGCAACTATCGCGCGACAAAGGAAATAATTGAGTACGGGCCGTGATTGAATTTTTAAGCGGGCTGTGCTATACTGACGAATAGAGAGAGGTGAAACGAATGGCAAAGCTCTATACCCGGGAGGAGGCCCGCCGCCGCAAGGTGAAGTTCCAGATCTTTGCGGGAATGTTCGATTTTATCGCCGTGCTGGCGGGCATACTGGTCATCATCGGCTGCGTCATTCTGCTCACCGCGCTGGTGCGCTGGGTCGTCGCGGACGTTCCCGTGACCTTCAGGACGCTGTGGGAGATCTTCATGAAGGCAGTGGTCGTGCCCGAGGCGTGACGCGCTGCCGACAGATTCAGACTATAAAAAGCCCAGAGAGAACGCGAGAGGGTTGAAGACTTTTCACATTGAAATCGTACCCGGCGGCGTGTACGCAGCTGATTTTTATGCAGAGGAATTTATTCCTCGGAGTAAAAATCGCTTCCTTGCAGATTTTGCGGCCGGAATCCGAAGGATTCAAGCAAAATCTGGAAAGCAGTCGCGCTATTGCCTTTGGCAAGCGCGACCAGCCCGCCAGAATCCAATGGATTCTTGGCGGCACTGCCGGAAACTCTGCTTTGCGGAGGTTCCGGTGCGTTGAGGGGGTGGCAGTGGCGGGGGAGATACTCCCCCGTCCACCAGCTTGTCAAAATTCTTTTTGACAAGCTGAAATCCGGCGTGCAACCGCCGGATTTGTGTATACATAGGACGAGAGCGCTGGGAGATGAGCTTATGAGGACATCCTGGGCACAGCTGGCGGAGGAGATCGGTTCCTGCCGCAAGTGCCGCCTGTGCGAGACGCGCACCAACGTGGTTCCCGGCGAGGGCGACCCCCACGCCGCGCTGATGTTCATCGGCGAGGGCCCCGGTCACGACGAGGACATGCAGGGACGGCCCTTCGTGGGGCGCTCCGGCGAGCTGCTCACGCGGATGATCGCCGCCATCGGCCTGGAGCGCGAGCAGGTGTACATCTGCAACGTGGTCAAGTGCCGCCCGCCGCAGAACCGCAACCCCGAGCCGGACGAGGCCCAGGCCTGTCTCAATTTCCTGCGCGCTCAGGTGGCGCTGGTGCGGCCGAAGGTGGTGGTGCTGCTGGGCAAGGTGGCCTGCCGCTACACGCTCCAGCAGGAGATTTCCGTCATGCGTCAGCACGGTCAGTGGTTCGAGCGCAAGGGCGTGTGGTTCATGCCCACCTTCCATCCCTCGGCACTGCTGCGCGATCCCTCCAAAAAGCGCGAGGCCTGGGATGATTTTCAGAAGGTTCGGGCCAAACTAAGCGAAATTCAGGCGGAAGCCGGGAGTGCGGAGGCGGATAAGTGAGCGGCGAACTGGATAGAATGCGCGAGGAGCTGAACCGGCTCATCGCCGATCTGTACGAGGGCGAGAAGAAGATCCTGGTGCACGGCGAGGGCGAGATCGGCGCGCGGGTGATGCTGGTGGGCGAAGCTCCGGGCGAGCAGGAGACGCTTCAGGGCCGTCCCTTCGTGGGCAAGGCGGGGAAAAACCTCGACGAGTTTCTGGAGCTTGCCGGCCTGGAGCGCAGTGCGCTGTACGTGACCAACGCCGTAAAGTTTCGCCCGACGAAGCGCTCCGCCGCCGGGCGCACGGTGAACCGTCCTCCCACCCGGGAGGAGGTCAGCCTGTTTCTGCCCTGGCTGCGGCGGGAGATCGAGCTGGTCGCGCCCGAGGTGATCGTCACGCTGGGCAATGTGCCGCTGCGGGCGCTGACCGGGCCGAAGGCGGTGATCGGGGACGTGCACGGCGCGTTTCAGGACGCGGACGGCCTGCGGCTGTATCCCATGTACCACCCCGCGTCGCTGATCTACAATCCCGCGCTGCGGGAGGCTTACGCAGAGGACATCCGCCGCCTTTCTGCGCATCTGCGCGCGGAGAATCCCGAAAAAAAGTGATTTTGCGCAAATACCCCTTGCGCTTTGGGGACATTTGTGTATAATAACATGGTGTATATGGAAGGTAATTTTTCCCGCAGAAGTCTTGTTGCAAGGCTGAAGCGAAAAACGCCGATGCTGGGAGGAAGAATTCATGGGTCTGATCAAATGCCCGCGCTGTGAACTGAATTACATGCTCGATACCGACAAGATGTGCTCCGTATGCAAGCGCGAGGTTCGCGGTGAGAGCGAGCAGGACGAGATGCTGGAGCTCTGCTCCGAGTGCGGAGAGAATCCGGTGGTGCCGGGCCAGGAGCTGTGCGCCTACTGCCTGAAGGAGCTGGCGCAGCGCGACAGCGATACGCAGAGCGAGGAGACCGTGGTCACGGATACCTCGACCATCGGAGGCATCGATTCCGTCAGCACGATGGACGAAATCGAGCTGGATCTCGACGAGGATATGGGCGGCGAGTCCTTCGCGGAGGACGACGACGGCTTCTTCGGCGACGATGACGACGAGGATGACGAGGATGACATGTCCGGCGAGGATCGCTGAGCGTGGCGGTCTGGGCAATCTCGGATCTGCATCTGCCCGCCCGGCAGAAGCCGATGGACGTCTTCGGCCCCCAATGGACGAATCACTTTGATCGGATTCGCGAGGATTGGGTCGAACGGGTGCAGGCGCAGGACGTGGTGCTGCTGCCCGGAGACCTGAGCTGGGCCATGCATCTGGAGGAGGCGCAGGAGGATCTGGATCGCATCGGCGAGTTGCCGGGAACCAAGATTCTGCTGCGGGGCAACCACGACTACTGGTGGAGCTCCATCGGCCGCGTGCGCCGCATGCTCAGGGAAAACTGCTTCGCGCTTCAGAACGACAGCCTGTTTCTGGACGGCGTGCTCTTCGCCGGGTCCAGGGGCTGGCAGATTCCCGCCGAGGCGACGGTGGACGGCGATGATATGCGCATCTACCTGCGGGAGCGCCAGCGGCTGGAGATGTCGCTCAGGAGCGCCCGCGCGCGCAGCGAGACCGCGCCGCTGATTGCCATGATGCACTATCCGCCGCGCTCGGAGTCGGCGGAGGGCTTTTCCGATCTGCTGAAGCAATATGGCGCGCAGGATGTGGTCTACGGCCACCTCCACGGCGCGGGCCTTGCCGGAGCCATACGCGGCGAAGTGGACGGCCTGCGCTACCACCAGGTTTCCTGCGACGGGCTGGACTTTAAGCTCGCGCGGATCAGGGAATAGGGACTTGAACTGAATTGATGCTGTCGGCTTGCGTTCGGCGGCATTTTTTCACCAATAAAACATTTTGGCAAGTTAACACAGCAACGCAATGGAGCCGTAGCACAGGCCCCGCTGCGGCTGCGGAAACAGAGCTGCGTATTGGAGAGGGGTGCGATGCATGAATCGGCGGCTTCTACTTTTGCTGAACCCTTGCGCGGGACAAAAGCGCGCAAACCGTTTCCTGCCCGAGATCGTTCGCCTGTACAATGATCGGGGCTATGCGTGCGCGGTGTACGTCACCGCATGCAGCGGCGACGCCACGCCCTACGTGCGCGACCACGCCGCAGACTACGAGCGCATCGTCTGCATCGGCGGCGACGGCACGCTCAACGAGACCATCGCCGGCCTGGTGGAGAGCGGCGTGGACCGCCCGGTGGGCTACATCGCCGCCGGAACCACCAACGACTACGCCAACAGCCTGGGCCTGTCCACGGACATCATGCAGGCCGCGAAGGACTCGGTGGACGGCGAGGGCATCCGCTTCGACCTGGGCAGCTTCAACGGCCGCCAGTTCATCTACACCGCCTCCTGCGGGGCCTTCGCCCGCACATCCTACACCACGCCCCAGCTGGCGAAGAACCTGCTGGGACACCTGGCCTACATACTCGAGGGCATTCGCGACCTGCCCAGCCTGAAGCCCATCCGCATGCGCGTGGAGTGCGACGATCGGGTGGTCGAGGGTGAATTCCTGTTCTGCGCGGTGACGAACTCCATCTCCGTGGGCGGCATCCTCAAGCTCGACCGGGATCTGGTGCGCCTGAACGACGGCCTGTTCGAGGTCATGCTCATCAAGAGTCCCAGGCTGCCCAGCGAGCTGACCCGGATCCTGATGGCCCTGAGCAGCTCCGACCTGCCCTGCGACATGATCCACTTCTT
>CAMBWJ010000041.1 GCA_945871545.1 uncultured Clostridia bacterium
ACCCAGACCTCGGCGATTGCGCCGCCGATGGCGAGGCAGAGGAGCAGCAGCAGGGCAAGCAGACGCTTCTTCATGCAATCAACCTCCAAATTCAAACAGGGAGACCTGGCTGGTCTCGGGCAGATCGTTCAGGCAGCCGGCCTGCTTCAGCGTCTCCACCACGCTCTTGGACACCTTGCGGCGCACCATGTCGTCCTGGGAGATGAAGGGGCCTGCCTTGCGGGCCTCGACGAAGGCCTCCGCCGCGCTGGTGCCCACGCCCGGCAGGGAATTGATGGGTGGCACGATGAAGCCGTCTTCGTCAATGAAGAAGTCCTTCGCGGCGGACTTGTAGATGTCCAGCGGGCGGATGTGCACGCCGCGCAGGTTCATCTCGATCAGAATCTCCAGAAGCGTGGCCTCGTCCTCCTTGGTGGCGGTGAGCTCGGCCTTGTCCAGCGCCTTGATGCCCTCGTAGGCCTCGCGCAGCTCGTCCACGCTTTGGGTGCACATGTAGGCGGCGTTGAAGCTCTCGGCGTTGCGGTGCAGGTAGCAGCAGTAGTAGGCCGCGGGGTAGTAGATCTTGAAGTAGGCGATGCGCAGCGCCATGGTGACGTAGGCCACCGCGTGGGCGCGGGGGAACATGTACTTGATCTTCTTGCAGCTGTCGATGTACCACGGGGGCGCATCCACGGCCTGAATGGCCTCCTCCATCTCGGGGCGCAGGCCCTTGCCCTTGCGCACGTTCTCCATGGTCTTGAAGGCGATCTCGCTGTCCACGCCCAGGGCGATCAGCGCGTTCATGATGTCGTCGCGGGTGCAGATGCACTCCTTCAGCGGAACGCCCGCCTTCACCAGGTCGGAGGCGTTGCCCAGCCACACGTCGGTGCCGTGGGACAGGCCGGAGATGCGGATCAGCTCCTCCATGGAGGTGGGCTTGGTGTCCTCCAGCATGCCGCGCACGAACTTCGTGCCGAACTCGGGCACGCCCAGCGTGCCGGTCTTGGATACGCCCAGCTCCTCGGCGGTGACGCCCAGGGCCTCGGTGCCGGAGAACAGCGAGATGATCTTGCCGAACACCTCGGGGTCGTGCAGCGGCACCTTCTGGGGCGCGATGCCGGTGAGGTCCTGCAGCTTGCGCAGCATGGTCGGGTCATCGTGGCCCAGAACGTCCAGCTTGACCAGCACGTCGTGCATGGAGCTGAAGTCGAAGTGGGTGGTGATGGTGTCCGAGGTCATGTCGTCCGCGGGGTGCTGGATCGGCGTGAACTGGAAGATGGAGTACTCCTTGGGCAGCACCACCATGCCGGCGGGGTGCTGGCCGGTGGTGCGCTTGACGCCGGTGATGCCGCTGGCCAGGCGCAGCTTCTCCGCGTTGCTCAGGCTCAGACCCCGCTCCTCGGCGTACTTGAGCACGTAGCCGTAGGCGGTCTTTTCGGCGATGGTGCCGATGGTGCCCGCGCGGAAGCAGAACTCCGCGCCGAAGAGCTCCTTGATGTAGTTGTGGGCCACCGGCTGGTATTCGCCGGAGAAGTTCAGATCGATGTCGGGAACCTTGTTGCCCTTGAAGCCCAGAAAGACCTCGAAGGGGATGTTGAAGCCGTCGCGGCCCATCTCCGTGCCGCACACCGGGCAGGCCTTGGGCGGCAGGTCGATGCCGCAGGCGTAGCCGGCGGGCACGTCGAACTCGTAGTGCTTGCACTTCGGGCAGATGTAGTGGGCCGAGAGGGAGTTGACCTCCGTGATGCCGGAGAGGAAGGCCACGAAGGACGAGCCGACGGAGCCTCGGCTGCCGACGATGTAGCCGTCCGACAGCGACTTGGCCACCAGCTTGACGGCGATCATGTACAGCGTGGAGAAGCCGTAGCCGATGATCGCACCCAGCTCCTTGTCGATGCGCTTCTGCACGATCTCCGGCAGCGGGTCGCCGTAGATGGAGATGGCCTTGTCCACGGTGATCTGGCGCAGCTCGTGCTCCGCCTCCGGCCAGTAGGGCTGGAAGGTCTCCTTGCCCTCGGGGTGAGGCAGGAACACGTGCAGCTCCTCCACCCGCTCGGCGATGGCATTGGGATTGGTCACGACCACCTCGCGGGCCTTCTCCGCACCCAGGTAGGCGAACTCCTCCAGCATGTCGTCGGTGGTGCGGAAGTACAGTGGCGGCTGGTTGTCCGCGTCCTCGAAGCCCTTGGAGGCCATCAGGATCGCGCGGAAAATGCCGTCGGTGGGGTTCATGAAGTGCACGTCGCCGGTGGCGCACACCGGCTTGCCCAGTTGATCGCCCAAACGCACGATCTTCCGGTTCAGCTCCCGCAGTTCCTCGTCGGTGGAGACGGTGCCCTCGCGCTTGAGGAACTCGTTGTTGCCGATGGGCTGAATCTCCAGATAGTCGTAGAAGGAGGCGATCTTCTTCAGTGTGCGCTCGTCGCGGCCGTCCAATACGGCGCGGAACAGCTCGCCCGCCTCGCAGGCGCTGCCCACGATCAGGCCCTCGCGGTACTTTGAAATCAGGCTGCGGGGGATGCGTGGCGTGCGGTGAAAGTAGTTCAGATGCCCCTCGCTCACCAGGCGGTAGAGGTTCTCCATGCCCTTCTGGGTGTAGGCCAGCAGAATGATATGGTAGGCCTGCTTGCCTGCGTCGGTCTGGTAGCAGGAATTCAGCTCAGAGAGGGTGCTCACGCCCTTCTGGGCGCGCACCTCGTGAAGCACCTTCAGCAGCACCAGGCTGGTGGCCCGTGCGTCGTGCACCGCGCGGTGGGCGTTCGCCAGGGACACGCCCAGCTGCTTGCAGACGTTGCCCAGCTTGTGGTTCTTGAACTGGGGGTACTGGTTGCGCACCAGCGCGAGGGTGTCCAGCACCGGATGGTCGAAGGGCAGCTTCGCCTCACGGAAGGCCCTGCGGAAGAAGGCGATGTCGAAGGAGGCGTTGTGGGCAACCAGCACCGCGCCCTCGCAGAACTTCGCGAAGGCGGGCATCACGTCCATCAACCGCGGCTTGCCCCGCAGCATGGCCGTGGAGATGCCAGTGATCTCGGTGACGCGCTCGGGCACCGGGCATCCGGGGTCGATCAGCTCAGAGAACTCCGCCACCTCCACGCCGTTCTCGATGCGCACCGCGCCGATCTCGATGATCTGGTCGGCGTGGGTGTTGAGACCCGTGGTCTCCACGTCCAGCACCACGTAGGTCGCGCCGTCCAGAGGTCGGCTTCCGTCGCCCTCTACGATTCCGGCGGCGTCCTCGATGAGGTAGCCCTCGCAGCCGGGGATCAGCTTGACGCCGTTCTTCTTGGCCGCGCCAAAGGCCTCGGGGAAGGCCTGAACCACGCCGTGGTCGGTGATGGCGATGGCCTTGTGGCCCCACTTCGCGGCCTGCTTGATGAGGTCGCTGGGCGACGCGCAGGCGTCCATGGTGGAGAAGGAGGTGTGCAGGTGCAGCTCCACGCGCTTTTCGCTGGCGGTGTCCTTGCGCACGGGCTTCTCCGCGGGCTGGATGTCCGAGGCCATCAGCACCATCTCGTGCTTGAATTCGTCGTAGCGGTAGCTGCCGCGCACGGTGACCCAGTTGCCGTCCTTCAGACCTGCGCACAGTGCATCGGCCTGGGCCTGAATGGACTTGGCGCTGTCGTCGCCGCCGCGCTTGCTGCCCAGAAACAGCTTGCAGTTGACCGAGGAGGTGCTGTCCGAGAGGGAGAAGGTGATGATCTTCGTCTGACCGTTCTTGGTCTCGCGCATCTCGAAGGCGGAGACCTCGCCGCGCACCACCAGTCGGCCCACGTCCTCGGTGATCTCCCGCATCTCGATCACGGGATCGTGGATCACCTTGCCGTAGAGCGCGTCCGAGGGCGGCGGCGCGGCGCGCTTTTTGTCGCCCTCCAGGTTCTTGGCGGTGTCCATGGCCAGCATCTCGGCTTCCTTCGCCCGGGCGGCGTTGATCTCCTGAATGCGGCGCTCGTCGTCGCCGGTGCGCTTGAGCTGCACCTTCACCGGAAGATCGAAGAGCTTCTTAAACAGCTCCTGAAGCATGCGGTCCACGCCCTGCATCCGCAGGTACTCCGCACCCTCGCTGCTGGCGACGTTCACGGTGAGCACGTCGCCCTCCAGCTGCCAGGCGGTGCGGCTGTCGAGAAAGTGCACCGCGCCGGGACAGTCGTGGGACAGCAGATCTTTCAAAAGATGCGTTGCCCGGCCCACGTCTGCGCGCACGACCTCCTTGAGCGCAGGGTAGCGCAGATCCAGCGTCAGGCTGACGGTGGGGAAGGCGGCTGCGAGGGAGCTTTGCAGCCGCTTGTACTCCGAGCGGGTGAGGATGCGCTCCGAACAGAGCTGCACCGTCATCCGGCCGGTCTTTTTGGATATGGATACGCGCGACAAAGAGAGACCGCCCGCGAGATCGGGGCTGTCCCTCTCAATCAGCTCTCTCCAGAGTTCTGACATGGATTTCCTCCGCGCTTTTGTGCTCGATTTTAATGCTCCGCAGCGTAGCGGCGCACCTCCTGAATCAGGATTTCCGCGAGGTCGCCGCGCACGGCCCGGGGCGGTTGGCCCTTGACGATCAGCGCGCCGCCGTCCTTGCCGCCTGCGACGCCCAGATCGGCCTCCTTCGCCTCTCCGGGGCCGTTGACGATGCAGCCCATCACGGCCACGCGGATGTGCTTTTTGATGTCCAGCGTGGCGCTGCGCACGGCATTTGCGATGCCCTCCACGTCGATGCAGGTGCGGCCGCAGGTGGGGCAGGAGATGATCTCCACAAAGTCGCTGCGCAGACCGCAGGCGCGCAGGATGTTCAGCCCGGCGGGCACCTCCTGCACCGGATCGCCGGAGATGGACACGCGGATGGTGTCGCCGATGCCCTCCATCAGCAGCGTGCCGATGCCCACGGCGCTCTTGACCACGCCCACGTCCGCCGTGCCGGACTCCGTCACGCCGATGTGCTGGGGGTAGTCGGTCTGCTGGTGCGCCAGGCGGCAGGCCTCGATCATGGCGCGCACGTTGGTGGCCTTGAAGGAGAGCACAATGTCGTCGTAGCCTGCGCGCTCCAGCATGCGGGCGTGGTTCAGGCCGCTCTCCACCATGCCCTGGGGAGTCACGCCGCCGTATTTGGCCAGAATCTCCTTCTCAATGGAGCCGGAGTTTACGCCGATGCGCACCGGGATGCGGTGCTGTTTCAGGCAGTCCGCCAGCGCGCGCACGTTGGCCTCCCCGCCGATGTTGCCGGGGTTGATGCGCACCTTGGCGATGCCGTTTTCGATGGAACGGATGGCGAGCCTGTGGTCGAAGTGGATGTCCGCCACCAGCGGCACAGGGGAGCCGTCCACCAGCGCGCGCACGGCCTCGGCGCAGGCCTCGTCGTAGACGGACACGCGCACGATGTCCGCGCCGGCCTCCGCCATGCGGCGAATCTGGGCAAGGGTAGCCTCTACGTCGCGGGTGTCGGTGTTGGTCATGGTCTGAACGGATACGGGCGCGCCGCCGCCGATGGCGACGCTGCCTGCGAGAACCTGTCGCGTTTGCATAATTGTACTCCTTAGCCGCCGGTGAACAGGCGGGCAATGTCCTTGAAGGTGATGGCGATGATCAGCAGAAACAGTAGGCCCAAGCCGATGGCGTGCACCATGCCCTCCTTCTCCGGGGGGATGGGCTTGCGGCGGATGGCTTCCACAATGAGGAATACCAGCCGCCCGCCGTCCAGCGCCGGAAGGGGCAGCAGGTTCATGATGCCGATGTTCAGCGAGAGCACGAAGATCCAGTAGACCAGCGCGTAGAGCTTCTGATCGTACACCTGGTCGCTGACGAAGGAGATGATGCCCACCGGGCCCATCACATCGCCTACGCCGGTGCCCCGGAAGATCAGATCCTTCAGGGATTTGAGCATCGTGGCGGTGAAGTCCACCATGTACTTGCAGGAGCCCTTCAGCGCCTCCAGGCAGGTGTAGGTGCGCCCGCCGAAGGCGACGCCCAGCATGTAGGCGGACGCGCCGCTCTCCTCGTCCGTCACCAGCGTCCGCTGCACGCTGAGCTCCACGGTCTCGCCGCCGCGATTGAGGGTGAGCAGAACCTCCTCCTCGGGGTCGGCAGCGCTGAGGGCTTCCCTGACAGCCGCCACGCCGTCCTCATCGAAGCTGATGGGCGTGCCGTTGATCTGCGTGATCACGTCGCCCAGCTCGATGCCGCAGGTTGCGGCGGCGGTCTCCTCGTAGATGTAGGAGATGCGGGGCAGGTATTCCGCGAGAATGAAGTTGCTCAGCAGGATGGCGCAGAACAGGTAGCCCAACACGAAGTTCATCACCGGGCCCGCGGCCACGGTGAGGAAGCGCTTCCACACCGGCTGGTTGTTCATGGCCCGGGGGTCGCTGTTGTTCTCATCCTCGCCCACGAAGGCGCAGTAGCCGCCGATGGGAATGGCCCGGATGGAATACTGGATGCCCTTGCGCTGAAAGCCGAACAGCTTCGGCCCCATGCCGATGGAAAACTCCACGATGCCGATGCCGCAGATGCGCCCGACGAGGTAGTGGCCAAATTCATGGATGGTGACGATGAAGCCCAGCATGAAGATGGCGATGATGACGTACAGGATTTTGATCATGAATTCCTCCGAATGAATTCAAGTGCGCAGGCGCGCGCGTCGGCGTCGGTCTGATAGACGTCGGCAATGCAGTTCACGCTGCGCTGGGGCACGCGATCCAGCGCGTCCCGCAGGATCTCCGGGATGCGTCCGAAGGCGATTTTGCCGTCCAGGAAGGCGGCAACGGCCTCCTCGTTCGCACCGTTGAGCACGATGGGCATGGCTCCGCCCGCCTTCAGCGCCTCGATGGCGTAGCCCAGGGCGGGAAAGCGCATAAGATCCGGCGCGGCAAAGCTCAGGTTCGCGATCTCCGCAAAGCTCAGGCGCTTGGCCTCGTAGCTCAGGCGCTCCGGATAGGCCATGGCGTAGCCGATGGGTCCGCGCATGTCCGGGTTGCCCAGCTGGGCCAGCACCGCGCCGTCCTCAAACTCCACCATGGAGTGTATGATGCTCTGTGGGTGCACCACCACCTGAATCTGCTCGACGGGCATGTGGAACAGGTGGTGGGCCTCGATGATCTCCAGGCCCTTGTTGACCATGGACGCGCAGTCCACGGTGATCTTGCGGCCCATGTTCCAGGTGGGATGGCGCAGCACGTCCTCCACCCGGGCAGAGTCGATCCTTTCCTTGGGCCAGTCCCGCAGCGCGCCGCCGGATGCAGTGAGCAGGAGGCTGCGCACCGTGTTGCCCTGCGCGGCCTGCAGGCACTGGAAGATGGCGCTGTGCTCGCTGTCCACGGGCAGCAGGGGCTTGTTCAGTCGCTTTGCCTTCTCCATCACCAGGTCGCCGCCGGTGACCAGGGCCTCCTTGTTGGCGAGCAGCACCTGATCACACACGTCCAGCGCCGTCCACACTGCGTCCAGACCGGCGATGCCGGTGATGGCGCAGAGCGCGGCGTCGGGCTTCACGGCCTTGAGCACCTCAACGGAGCAGTCGGGGCCGAAGAACCACTGGCAGAAGCGCAGGTCCTCGGGGATGGCTTCGGGTTCACACACCATGCCCGCAGCCTGCGGGCGAAATTCGCGCACCAGCGCGAACAGCTTCTCGCTGGAGCTGTTCGCGGTGAGACAGGCGGCGGAAAAGCGATCCGGATAGCGGCGCACCAGATCCAGCGCCTGCGTCCCGATCGAGCCCGTCGCGCCCAGTATAGCAATTGTTTTCTGTTTCATGTTATCTTATCCCAATCCTGTAATTCTGAAGAAGAGCACGCAGGCCACACCACAGAAGAGTATGCCGTCCATACGATCCATGACGCCGCCGTGGCCGGGCAAAATGTGGCCGAAGTCCTTCACGCCGCAGTGACGCTTGACCATCGAAGCCGCCAGATCGCCGACCTGCGAGAAGCCGCCGGCCACCAGGCCGAGGATGGCGAAGGCCCACAGCGGGGGCAGCACGGAAAGTCCCGCCACGAATTCGGGATTCCAGCTGAAGATCAGCCGCACCAGCGACGGCACCGCCATGGCAAAGAGCACGCTGGCGACGAGGCCGCCGATGGAGCCTTCCACGGTCTTTTTCGGACTGAGGATGGGCGAGAGCTTGTGCTTGCCGAGGCACATGCCGGTAAAGAGCGCGAACACGTCGTTGATGGAGGCGCAGAAGAAGGCCAGTACCAGCGCGACGGTGATCACTGCGGGGTTCTTCAGGCGCAGCAGATCCATCAGCGCCAGATAGAAGATGCCCGGATAGAGCATGGGGAACACCGTGGCCATCAGGCTGTCCACGGCGATCTTGCCGCGCATCACCAGCCGGGTCATGGCGGCCATCACGCTGATGAGCAGCGCGTACATGGACATGTGCATGCTCTCGGACAGGTAGAAAGCGCCCGCCTGTGCCGCGATGGAGATGACGCAGAAGAAGTAGCCTGCCCAGCGCACGGGTTCGATACCGGTGGCGCGGATGGCCCGATACATTTCAAACACGCTGACGATCATCGCCAGGGAGATCAGGGCGAACATCGCCCAGCCCTGCAGCAGAACGCCTGCGAGCACCAGTACGGCGAAGGCCGCGCCGGTGATCACTCTCTTGATCAATTGGATCCCTCCGTAGTTTCTTTCGTGGGTTCTGTCTCTGCGGCCTTGACGCCGCCGAAGCGGCGGTCGCGGGCAGCGTACTCCCGCAGGTTCTTGAGGTAGTGGGCGCGGTCATAGTCCGGCCAGAGCACCGGATCGAAGATCATCTCCGCGTAGGCGGTCTGCCAGGGCAGGAAGTTGGAGGTGCGCACCTCGCCGCTGGTGCGGATCAGCAGATCCACCGGCGGAAGTCCGGCGGTGTACAGTTCCGCCTCGAAGGCTTCGTTCGTGATCTCCTCGGGCTTCATTTCTCCCGCTGCGACCTTGACCGCAAGAGCCTGTGCGGCGCGGATCAGCTCCGCGTGGCCGCCGTAGTTCAGCGCGATGTTCAGCTTCAGGCCGCTGTTGTCCTTCGTGCGCTCCATGGCGCGGTTCACCGCGTCGCGCTGGGGCTCAGGCAGGCCGTCCACGTCGCCCAGGATGCGGATGCACACGTTCTTCTCGTCCAGCTCGTCGATCTCCGAATTGAAATACTTCAGCAGCAGGCCCATCAGCGCGTTGACCTCGTCCTTGGAGCGCGCCCAGTTCTCCGTGGAGAAAGCGTACAGGCTCAGGGCCTGGATGCCCCAGTCGTCGCTGGCGCGGATGATGTCGCGCAGGGCCTCGGTTCCGGCGGCGTGACCGGCGGAGCGGGGCAGACCGCGCTGCTGGGCCCAGCGCCCGTTGCCGTCCATGATGATGGCCACGTGTGCGGGCAGGCGATCCGGCGGCAGCATCAGATCCGGCGCTGCGCCGGTGGGGGAGACGCTGGCGGTGATGTACTTCGGCTGGGTGCGAAGGAGCTTGGTCAGCAGTTTGGATAGCTTGTTTGTGAACATGGCGCACTCCTTTGGCATCGATTTGCGGGATAAAGGACGTGGGCAGCCCATTGTAGCTGCCCACACGGAATTCTATTGGATTCCGGAAAGCTCCGGAGCGGAAAACGGGGGCCGGCGATTCGCCTGCAAATCAGACCTCCATGATCTCCTTTTCTTTTGCGGCGCCGACCTTGTCGATCATTTCGATCTTGGAATCGGTGAGCTTCTGCAGCTCCTTCTCGGCGGCCTTCTGATCGTCCTCGGTGATCTGGGAGTCCTTCTTCATCTTCTTGACGGCCTCCATCGCGTCGCGGCGGATGGAGCGGATGGCGACCTTGCCCTCCTCGATGCGCTTCTTCACCTGCTTGCACAGATCCTTGCGGCGCTCGGCGGT
>CAMBWJ010000042.1 GCA_945871545.1 uncultured Clostridia bacterium
GCATCTGCATGACCTTGTCGTGCATGTTCTCGCCCTCGAGCACCTGGCGGCGCTGGCCGTAGATGATCTCGCGCTGCTTGTTCATGACCTCGTCGTACTTGAGCACCTGCAGGCGGATGTCGTAGTTGCGGCCCTCCACGCGCTTCTGGGCGTTCTCGATCTGCTTGGACACCAGGGAGAACTCGATGGCTTCCTCCGCGCCGTCGCCGCCGGAGAGCTTCTCCAGCATCGGGCGGAAGCGGTCGGAGCCGAACAGGCGCATCAGATCGTCCTCGAAGGAGATGAAGAACTGGCTGGAGCCCGGGTCGCCCTGACGGCCCGCGCGTCCGCGCAGCTGGTTGTCGATGCGGCGGGACTCGTGGCGCTCGGTGCCGATGATGTGCAGGCCGCCCAGCTTCACCACCTCGTCGTGGCCCTGCTTCGTCTCCACGGAGAACTTGTCCAGATAGTCGTGGAACACCCTGCGGGCCTCCCTGACCTCGTCGGACACGTCCTCGTTGAAGCCGATGGCGTCCTCAATGACCATCTCCTCGTAGCCCGCCAGACGCATCTGCTTGCGGGCCAGGAACTCGGCGTTGCCGCCCAGCAGGATGTCGGTGCCGCGTCCGGCCATGTTGGTGGCGATGGTGACCGCGCCCACCTTGCCGGCCTGGGCCACGATCTCGGCCTCCTTCTCGTGGAACTTGGCGTTCAGGACCACGTGGGGAATGCCGCGCATTTCCAGCATCTTGCCCAGCATCTCGCTCTTTTCCACGGAGACGGTGCCCACCAGCACGGGCTGGCCGGTGGCGTGGCGCTTCTCGATCTCCTCCACCACCGCGCGGTACTTGGCCTTCTGGGTGATGAACACCGCGTCGTTCATGTCGTTGCGGATCATGGGGCGGTTGGTGGGAATCTGCACGATGTCCAGCTTGTAGATGCCGTTGAACTCCTCCTCCTCGGTCTTGGCCGTGCCGGTCATGCCCGAGAGCTTGTGGTACATGCGGAAGTAGTTCTGGAAGGTGATGGTGGCCAGCGTCTTGTTCTCGCGCTCCACCTTCACGCCCTCCTTGGCCTCGATGGCCTGGTGCAGGCCGTCGGAGTAGCGGCGGCCCACCATCAGGCGGCCCGTGAATTCGTCCACGATGACCACCTGGCCGTCCTTGACCACGTAGTCCACGTCCCGCTTCATCATCTTGTGGGCGCGCAGCGCGCCGAGGATGTGGTGGTAGAGCTCCTGATGCTCCGGCTCGGTGAGGTTGTCCACCTGGAAGAAGGCCTCGGCCTTGCGCACGCCCTCCTCGGTAAGGCTGATCGTCTTGTCCTTGTCGTCCTTGATGAAGTCGCCGGGCTGAACGACCTCGTCGCACTCCATCCTGCACTCCTTCAGGCCCCGCGCCACGAACTGGTTGGCGTAGGTGTACATGTCGGTGCTCTTTTCGCCGCGACCGGAGATGATGAGCGGCGTTCTGGCCTCGTCGATGAGGATGGAGTCCACCTCGTCCACGATGGCGAAGTTCAGCTCCCGCTGCACCAGACGCTCCTTGTAGGTGACCATGTTGTCGCGCAGGTAGTCGAAGCCGAACTCGTTGTTGGTGCCGTAGGTGATGTCGGCGGCATAGGCCTTCTGGCGCTCGTCCGCGTCCAGATCGTGCACGATCAGGCCCACGCTCAGGCCCATGAAGCGGTACAGCTTGCCCATCCACTCACTCTGGAAGCGGGCCAGGTAGTCGTTGACGGTGACGATGTGCACGCCCTTGCCCGGCAGCGCGTTCAGCACCGCAGGCAGCGTGGCGGTCAGGGTCTTGCCCTCGCCGGTCTTCATCTCGGCGATGCGGCCCTGATGGAGCACGATGCCGCCGATGAGCTGCACGTCGAAGGGGCGCTGGCCCAGCACGCGCACCGCAGACTCGCGGGTGAGCGCGTAGGTCTCGGGCAGCAGCTCGTCCAGGGACGTGCCGCTCTGGGCGCGCGTGCGCAGCTCCTGAACCTTTTCGCGGATCTCGGCATCGGAAAGCTTCTGCATCTGAGTCTCCAGCGCATTGATCCTGTCCACGATCTTTTGAATCTTTTTAAGCTCCGCTTCGTTGGAACCGGAGAGGAATTTTTTCAGAAAATCCAGCATTTCAGACCTCCAAGCGTCTCTATTTACGCATTTTATAGTATAGCACAGAAAATTCGGCCCCGCAAGCATTTCGCAAAAACACAAAATTTCCCCAATAGATAAATCTAGTTTTATTTGATATTCCATCAATAGTATGTTATCATTATTATGGTAGATTGTATGCGTTACGTATGAAAAGGTGGGTATCATTATGGCAGGAAACGACAACCTTCACATGTCACACAACAACAAAGCAGATGAGTTTTACACTCAACTGAGTTTAATCGAAAGTGAGCTTAAACACTACAAGAGCTTCTTTCGTGGCAAGGTCGTACTGTGTAATTGTGATGATCCTTTTGAGAGTAACTTTTTCAAGTACTTTGCAATCAACTTCAATTCACTGGGGCTGAAAAAGCTAATTGCAACATGTTATGCAACTTCTCCCATTCTCTATACGCAGTTATCTATGTTCGGAGACGATATTGAAGTCCGTGACAAGAAAAACAAAAAGAAACCCTATAAGGTTGAAATAACTGAAGTCAGTGATGAAAATGGTGATGGACGCACTGACCTTGCAGATGTTGAATATCTGTTGAAAAATAAGAAAAATGTACTATCACTTTTGAAAGGTGATGGTGATTTTCGCAGTCCTGAATGCGTAAAGCTTCTTCAGCAAGCCGATGTGGTTGTAACCAATCCCCCATTTTCACTATTTCGCGAATATGTCGCTTTGCTTGAATCAAACCGAAAGAAGTATATCATCATAGGCAACATGAACGCTGTCACATATAAAGAAATTTTCCCTTTGATTGCCGAGAACAGGCTATGGTTGGGATATAACAGCGGCCATTTTTGGTTCAAAGTCCCAGATTCCTACGAGGAAAAGAAAACCGATTTTAAGATTGATGAAAACGGTCAGAAATGGAGACGAATGGGTAATATATGCTGGTTTACAAATGTTGACATTGAAAAGAGGCATGAAAACTTACCACTATTCCGTAACTATTCACCCGAGAAATATCCTAAGTATGACAATTACGATGCAATCAACGTGGATAGAACAGTGGACATACCTTGTGATTATTTTGGTGTTATGGGTGTTCCAATTACATTCCTTGCTCAGTACAATCCTGAACAATTTGAAATTGTTGCTTTTCGAAAAGGGAATGATGGAAAGGATCTAGTATACTCTTTCCCTGATTGTTCACAAATTGTTCATGTAGAGAGAGAGAGAGAGAGAGAGAGAGAGAGAGAGAGAGAGAGAGAGAGAGACGAATTGTACGTCCATACTTCCGTGTGCTCATTCGACGAATACAGACATCCCGCAGCTAACGGAGAACGCGCCTATGTCTATGGAAAACGTAAATACGCAAGATTGCTTATTCGACGACGTAATAAGACCAATAATCAATGGCAAGAAGTTATATCGTCGTATCACAATTAGGAGGAGAAGTCATGCAAATCAAGTTACATGAAATCCCTGTCCGTGATGTTATCGATGGTTACATTGACAGCGCAGAAAACGGTGTGATCGGCTATGGTGGCCGCCTGAACATCCGCCCTGCCTTCCAGCGCGAATTCATCTACAAGGACAGGCAGCGGGATGAAGTCATCCGAACCATCATGAAGAACTTTCCGCTGAACGTGATGTACTGGGTGAAGGGCGACGATGGAAATTACGAGGTGCTGGATGGTCAACAGCGCACCATCAGCATTTGCCAATATGTCAGCGGCGATTTTTCCATTGAGCACATGGGATTCGACAACCTGACCCAGACGGAGCGCGACCAGATTCTCAACTATCCGCTGATGATCTACATCTGCGAAGGCAATGACAAGGAAAAGCTGGACTGGTTCAAGATCATCAACATCGCGGGCGAACAGCTGACCGCGCAGGAACTGCGCAATGCCATCTATACGGGTGAATGGCTGACGGAGGCAAAGAAGTATTTCAGCAAATCTTCCTGCCCTGCCTATCACATCGGCGGAGACTACATGAACGGTTCTGCAATTCGGCAGAACTATCTCGAAACAGCAATCAAATGGATTGCCGCACGGGACGGAATTGAAATTGAGGATTACATGGCGCAGCACCAGCATGACACCAATTGCAATGAGTTGTGGCTGTATTTCCAGTCCGTTATCAACTGGGTCAAGGTGGTCTTCCCGAAATACCGCAAGAAAATGAAGGGACTGGACTGGGGCATCTTCTACAATAAATACGGTTCAGGGAAATACGACCCCAGGCAGTTGGAAACCCGCATCGTTGAGCTGATGGAGGACGAAGACGTTACCAAGAACTCCGGCGTGTACGAATACCTGCTGAGCGGCGATGAAAAACATCTGCACATCCGGTCATTCACCCCGAAAATGGCACGCGCGGCATATGAGCGTCAGAAGGGAATCTGTCCCTGGTGTGGAAAGCAGTTTGAGATCGACGAAATGCAAGCCGATCACATCACACCGTGGAGCAAGGGCGGTAAGACAAGTGCGGAGAACTGCCAGATGCTCTGTGCAGATTGCAACCGGCGAAAAAGCAATATCTGAGTATTCAAGGGCGCAGGCTGAACGCTTGCGCCCTTGTTGGTTGTCACGGAATCTGCTCCAGATCGCCGAGGCCGTGGAGCACGCGGCGGAGGGTGTAGCGCAGCTTCTCGCTTCTGCGCATGGAGTTCAGGAAGGTAAGATACGCGCGCCTGCCCGACTCCAGCGTCTGCCGGGTGACGGGCCTGCCGGAGTAGCGGCTCCGGGCTACGTCGGAGACGAAGCGCTCGTAGTCGTCGTTAGGCAGCGCCTGCACCGCGCGGCTTGCAAAGGCCTCCGGGGTCTCGCCGTTCATGGGCGCAAGGCCCGTCTGCGCAAGCAGCGTCAGGATGGCGCGGTACAGAATCAGCGCAGCCGCCGCGCCGCTGCGGGAGGCCATGCACATCTTCAGGGGATCGGTGGCCATGAGCCGCCTGCGCACCCACAGCGTAAGCAGCGCGATCAGCGCAAGCACAGCCAGCACCGCAAGCAGGATCCACAACCATGTGAGGTTCCGATCCTCATTCGGCGCATTGTCCGGCCCGTCGCCCTCCGGCTCCATGGGCGGCGGATTGGCGGAGCCGTCGTCGGGATTCTCCGGCGGAGGATTGTCCGCATCACTCTGACCGTCGCCGTCCGCGCCGGGATCCGGCGTGGGCGTGGGCGCGCCGTCCATATCGCCGTCGGAGGAATTGCCCGCGTCCGGCGTGGGTGTGGGTTCGCCGTCGGAGCTGCCCGCGTCCGGGGTGGGCGTGGGTTCGCCCTGATTCGTGAGATCGTCGTTCTCGTAGGGGGTCTCCCCGCCATCGTCGCTCTCGGCGGCTCCGTCCGCGTTCGCGGACTCGCCCTGCGCGCCGTCATTGGAATCGCCGCGCTGGTTCTCCACGGCCCGGGCGGTGGGATCGAAGGCCGTCCAGCCGAGGCCCTTCAGGTAGACCTCCACCCAGGCGTGGGCGTTGCGGCCGGTGACGATGGTCTCGCCGCCGTCGTTTGCGGCCACATAGTAGCCCTCCACGTAGCGCGCGGGCAGGCCCGCCATGCGGCACAGCACCGCCATCGCCGAGGCGAAGTAGCTGCAGTAGCCCGCCTTCTCCTCCAGCAGAAACCAGGACACGAAGTCCCGGTTGCCCTCCGGGTACCTGCCGTCGAGGGTGTAGCGGTAGTTGTTCGCCAAGTGGTTCTGGATCGCCAGCGCCTTCTCCGCGTCGGTGGTCGCGCTGCCGGTCAGCTCCGCTGCGAGGGCGTAGACCCCGTCCTCGATGCCGCCGGGCAGCGCGGTGTACTCCGCAAGCATGTCATCGTAGTTGGGGTCGCTTGCGTCCCAGCTTCGGGAGGCCGCAGCGATCAGCGCCGCGTCGCTGGAAGGCACACGTGCCGTCAGGCGGTAGCTGTCCCCCGGCTCCACGTCGCGGGTGAGGAAAATTTCGCCGGTGGAATTGTAGTACACCGCGTCGGAGAGGCCCATGTCGAATTCCTGCATGTGCGCGGGCACGAACAGCGTGCTCGTGTCGGTTCCCAGCACCTCCACAGCGACGCTTACGTCCACGAACGCGTCGTTTTCGGACACGATATCTGCGCCGAACACCTCGCTGCGCACCCTGCGGTGGGTGAAGTCGTAGTACAGGTAGCGGGCCTTGGCCTGATCGTCCACCCAGGAGTAGCCCGTGTAGCTGCGCTTGATGGTGCCGCGCAGCAGGACGTCGCTGTCGGTCTCCACCCGCAGCACAGGATCGCTCGTCGGCTCCGCAGGCCCGCCCAGCATGGCAACCACGTTGTCCCCGATCATGCCCGCCCGGTCGTAGCCCTTTTCGTTGATGGAGAAGGGCAGGCGCTGCTGGGTGAAGTGCACGTAATCGTCCACGATGGAGCGAATCTCCATCGCAAGGTTCTCCAAGGGGGCCCAGGTGAGCCGGTTCGCGGGTGCGAGCGCCAGCGCAAGCAGCACCAGCGCAAGCGCGGGCACGAGGATCACCGGGCGCACGCCCTCACGACGGCGCTCCATGGGCAGCGCAAAGGCCGCAACGCCCGCGATCAGTCCGGGCACGGCCAGCCACAGCGACAGGCCCTCGTTCATCGCGAGGCCGCAGATCACCGCCGCCAGCAGCACCATCAGCGCAAAGGACGCGCTGGAGGGCTGGCGCAGCAGGGCTGCAAACAGCGCGCCCAGCATCAGCGCCGCGATCAGCGCCATGCCTCGGCCCGCAGAGACGTGCTGCATCAGCTGCTCCGCGCTCAAACTGCCGCTCTCGCGGAAGTCCGTTATCATCGCGGAGATCTCCCCCGCGCAGCGCCCGATCAGCAGCGCAAGCCCCAGCACCACGGTTGCGGCTGCGGCAATCGTCCACAGCGTGCCCCTTCGGCCCAGCTGCACCGCAAGCGCCGCCGCCAGTGCGACGGCGTAGACGCTCAGCCAACCGATGTCAAAGCCCATCGCGCGCACGGCCACGAAGGCGGCGCAGCCCGCCATCAGCGCGGCGGTCAGCGCCATGCATGCGGCGCGCAGGATGCGGTTCAATCTATCCATGAAAGCGATTCAGTACCTCTCAAAATGGTTCTTAATATGAAGGAAAGTCCGTCAGGCGCCGAACAGCGGATCCGGCGTGGCGCTCTCGCGCTTGCTCCGGGGCGCGGGCTGCATATCCTCCTGCCAGGGATCCACGGTGCGCACCTGCACGCCGGACATCTTCAGCCGCTCCAGCATCTCCAGCGCCTCGTCCCGGGGCGCGTCCGTCACCCAGATCAGAAGCACCCGGATGCCGCTGCGCTGCATGCGCATGGCGATGTCCGCTGTGCGGCTGGTCATGCGGCTGGTGGCAAGCACCGCGCCGCCCGTGCGCTGCATGCGCTGGAGCATCAGCATCAGCACCTGCTCGTAGGGGTAGGGGCTGTCGAACGCCACGTGCATCAGCGCCTCCACAAAGCCCGGCAGATCTGCCACGCTCTTGCCCGCGATCTCCTGCGGGCGGGCGCTCTGCAGCGGCATGCGCACCGGGAAGCCCGCCTCCAGCTGGGCCTTCGCGGCGCTCAGGCTCTCCTCGCAGATCAGATCCTCCAGCGTAAGCTTTAAGTCCTGCAGTGCGGTGATCTCGCTCAGGTCGGGGATGATCAGCGTGTCCGGGCGGGCGCTCTCCTCAAAGGTGCGCACCATCAGCTCCCGCTTGCGCAGCGTCAGCTTCCAGTGCACCTTCTTTAATTCGTCGCCCTCCTGCCACTTGCGGATATCGGAGGGCGAGGCGTTGTCCTCCGTGGCCCGGGACCGGAACTCCGGCCCCACGTCCGAGGCCTTCAGCTCCATGGCGGGAACCGGGTGCGACCGGGGGTAGACCTCTACCCGCATCAGACGGCTTTTGGACCTGCGGCTGAGCTCGAACAGGCCGAACAGGTCGGAGGTCGACGTGCCGGTCACGCCCACCTCATAATCGCCGCGATGGGGACAGCGCACCACGTTGCGGAAGCTGCGCTTTGCAAACGGCGGCATGGAGACGCTGATCTCCTGCCGTCCGCCGCCCGCGCCGGGCACGTTCAGCGTCACCCGCAGGTTGCCCGCAGGCAGGAGGGAACGATGCTCCAGCGTGAGGATGGTCATGAGCTTCTCGCCGCGCTCCACCCGGGGACGCACGCCCTTCATGGAGATCCGGGCGGTGAAGAGCGTCCACAGCACCGAAGCCAGACCGTAGACCACCATCAGCAGAAGGATAAAGAACAGCAGATAGTAGATGCGCGTGCCGGTGGCGAGTCCCGCAGCCAGCAGGGCAACCATCGCCGCCAGCACGCCGATCAGACGCGCGCTCACTTGACCTTCACCGGCACCTGCACGCCCTGCATCACGCCCGCCAGCACGCGCTCGGCGGTCATGTTGCGCATGCGCGCCTCGGCGGAGAGCACCAGGCGGTGGGCCAGCACCGGCTCCGCCATGCGCTGCACGTCCTCGGGGGCCACGTAGTCCCTGCCCTCCAGCAGCGCCCGGGCCTGGGACGCGCGCAAAAGCGAAATCGCCGCGCGGGTGGACACGCCCAATTGCAGCGCGCCGCTCTTGCGGGACGATGCTGCGATGGCGGAGATGTAGGCGCGCACCTCGCGGGAGGCGTGCACGCCCTCCACCTCCTGCTGAAGACGCAGGATGTCGGAGCTGGTGCAGATGGGCCGCAGCTCCTCCATGGGCTTCCTGCCGGAGGAGTAGCGCTCCAGGATGTCCGTCTCCTCCTCCGCCGTGGGATAGCCGATGGACACGCGCATGAAGAAGCGGTCCAGCTGGGCCTCCGGCAGCGGATAGGTGCCCACGAAGTCCACCGGGTTCTGGGTCGCCAGCACGATAAACGGCTCCGGCATGGCGTAGGTCGTACCGTCCACCGACACCTGCCCCTCCTCCATCACCTCCAAGAGCGACGACTGGGTCTTAGGCGAGGTGCGGTTAATCTCGTCCGCCAGCACGATCTGGCTCATGATCATGCCGGGGCGGTACTCCAGTTCGCCGGTCTTGAAGTTGACGATGGAGTAGCCGGTGATGTCCGAGGGCGTGATGTCCGGCGTGAACTGGATGCGCTTGAAGGAGCAGTCCAGTGAACGCGCCAGGGCGCTGGCCAGCGTGGTCTTGCCCACGCCCGGAACGTCCTCGATCAGCACGTGGCCCCGGCACAGCACCGCGATCATCATCAGCTCCACCGCGCTCTCCTTGCCCACGATCACCTTGCCCACATTCTGCTTCAGCAACTGCGCAAAGCGCTGCGTAACCTGCATATTTTTGTATCTCCTTTGAATAAACTGCAAATCCTGTCGGGGTTTAGACGGAAAACTGCCGCTTTCTGGTTCCATGCCCCGGTAAAAACTGATATTCCAAGTTTAGTATAGCGATTTTTCCGCCGAATTACAAGAAAATCCCCACAAGCGCGGGGTTTTGTGCTATAATATTTACTGGAAAGTCGTATTTTGATGCACAGGAGGCATGTGGCATGCGCACGCTCATCACACCACAGGCCATGCGCGATGGCGAGGCGCGCTACTTCGCGTCCTCCGGCGTTCCTTCCATAGAGGTCATGGAGCGCGCGGC